>DATGQR010000151.1:0-9434 GCA_035304105.1 Thermomicrobiales bacterium
GCACTCCGCTCATCGAGCATCAGCTCGCCGCCCAACTGGGCATCAGCAAGACCCCGGTGCGTGAAGCGCTGGCGCGCCTGGAGGGTGAGCGCCTGGTCGTGGCCGGTCCAAATGGGCGCCAGAGCCAGGTCAGCCATTTCCCCATGAAAAAGATCCGCGAGGTCTACCAGATCCGGATCTGGCTGGAACCGGCGATCGTGCGCGAAACCGGTCACAACCTCACCGATCAGGAACTGAGCGACCTGGAGCAGTTCATCCAGGAGGCGGCCACGGCAGTCGAACTGGACGGCCTGAGTGGCTTTATCGATTCCAACGACGCATTCCACCTCTACCTCGTGCGCCGCACCGGCAACGAGACGCTCATGTCGCAGATGCGGCGCACCTTCCAGCACATTCAGCGGATTCGCGCGGCGCTGCGCCGCGCTGCGTTGAAGGAAGCCCAGCATCATCGCTTCTCGCGCGAAGGGCTGGAGAGCCACCGGAGGATTCTCGAAGCGCTGGCCGCTGGCGATGCCGAGCTCGCCGCGCAGCGCATGAAGGACGACATTCAGTCATTTCTGAACTTACTGGAGTCCGGCGCGCTGGAACGTGCGCTGGAGCCGCTTACCTCGGTACGGCCCGACGAGCGCTAGCTGGTCCGGCGGGCCGGTCAGCGCATGAGCGCCGTACGGACGAGCTTGAACAGGAGGGTTGGAGACGGAAATCAGTGACACCGCCCGATTGCTCTGACCGGCACGCGCGTTGCGCGGGGAGACGCGCGTAAGCAGCCGGCGCTCAGAACCCCGGTCGGGATGAGTTGCATCGTGCCTGCGAGGGGTGACGATGCACGTGAAGGAGAAAGCGAAATGACTGACCCTGCGGTACAAGGTCTCATGGCAGCGCTCACGCGTGGCGAGATTTCACGCCGGGAGTTCATCCGGCGGTTGACGGCGCTGGGTCTCAGCATGCCGGTCATCGCAGCGCTCCTGCAGGCCTGTGGCGGCGATGATGACGACGATGACGGCGGATCGAGCGACGGCGGCGGGGACGACGAGCCAACGGCCACTGAAGCCGCCGAAGCCACCGAAAGCGATGGCGGCGCTGACGAGGACGAAGCCGAGGAGGACGAACCCACGGAAGCGGCGCCGGAGGAAGACGAGGGTGACGAAAGCGACGACGATGGCGGCGCGAGCGCGCCGTCCGGCGAGCTGGTCGTGGCCCAGGGGCCGGAGATCACCAGCCTGGATGGCTCGATGTCGACCGGCATGCTCACCTTCAACGTTGTCGTGCACATGATGGAGCCGCTGCTCTTCCGTGGCGACGATATGAAGCCCTACCCGCATCTGGCGGAGTCGATGGAGCAGGTCGACGCCACGACCTTCAACTTCACGATTCGCGAAGGCGTGACGTTCCATAACGGTGACCCACTCACCGTCGATGATGTGGTGTTCACCATCCAGCGCATCAGCGACCCCAACACCGAATCCGAGTTGCTGCGCTACGCGCGCACCGTCACGTCGGTCGAGGCGCTGGATGAGCGCACCGTCCAGATCAAGCTCTCGGAGCCGGACGTGACCTTCCCGCTGCGCCTGACGCTGGTCCCGATCGTCCCCAAGGCGGTCGTCGAGGAGCTCGGCGACGAGGGGTTCGACGCCAACCCAATGGGCACCGGTCCGTACCGGTTCGTGGAGTGGCGGCGCGGCGACCGGGTGATCATGGAAGCCTACGAGGATTACTGGCAGGGACCGCCGAAGATCGAGACGCTGGTGTTCCGTGGCATTCCCGAGGATTCCACGCGCATTGCCGAGGTGCAGACCGGCGGCGCGGGGCTGGTCACGAACGTGCCGACCCAGCTGGTGCCCGAGATCGAATCCAACCCGGACACGCAGCTCTACCAGGTGAACAGCCTGAGAACGATCTTCTGTGTCCTGAATACGTTGAAGGCGCCCTTTGATGACGTGCGCGTGCGCCAGGCCGCGAACTACGCGGTCGACAAGGATCTGATCGTCGAGGGGATTCTCGACGGCTACGCCACGCCGACCAGCCAGCCCTTCGGCCCCGAGGTCTTCGGCTATAACCCGGACCTCGAGAACTACTACGCCTACGACCCGGATCGCGCCCGCGAGTTGCTTGCCGAAGCTGGCTACGACGAGAACAACCGCCCCGAGGTCAACATCTTCAGCGCCGTCGGCCGCATCCTCAAGGATGAAGAGGTCGTCCAGAACATCGCAGCCCAGCTGGAAGAAGTCGGCTTCGCTGTCAATCTGAACTTCTCGGAGTACCAGGCGTACTTCGACACCTATTTCGGGACCGGCGAGCCGGGCATGGATCTCGACATCGGGTTCTTCAGCAATGCCAATAACACGGCCGATGCGGACTACAACCTCTCGCTCAATGTTCACTCCGGCGGCCGCGGGATCTACTGGCAGAACACCGAGGTCGATGAGCTGATCGACAAGGCGCGGCAGACCGAAGATCAGGACGAGCGCCTGGCGCTTTATCACCAGCTGCTCGAGATCATGATTCCCGAGGCGCCCTGGCTGTTCCTGTACACCCAGCACGACCTGTACGGCGCAACGTCGAAGCTGAAGGGCTGGAACGCGCGCCCCGATGAGATGATCTACCTCTACCCGGCAAGCCTCGAAGACTAGGAGGCGCCCACCATGCAGCGGTACATCATCCAGCGCCTCTTCCACGGCATCTTCGTGCTGTTTGGGGTGAGCCTGGTCACGTTCTTCCTGATCCAGCTCACCGGCGATCCCGCTGCGGCGATGCTGGGGCCCGACGCCACGCCGGACGAGATTCAGGAGCTGCGCGAGCGGCGCGGCTACGACGATCCGATCGTGGTGCAGTACGTGCGCTACCTATCGTCGATCGCGCGCGCCGATTTCGGGACCTCGCATCTCTATAACCAGGAGGCGTTCTCACTGGTAGTCGAGCGCGTGCCGGCGACCTTCGAACTGACCATCGCGGCACTCGTCGTGACGCTCTTATTCAGCGTACCGCTGGGCATCTGGTCGGCGGTCAAGCGCGACTCGATGATCGACCGCTTGAGCGCCATCTTCGTGTTCGGCAACCAGGCTATGCCCGTCTTTTGGGCGGGCATCCTCGGTATCATGATCTTCTCGATCAAGTTCGGCTGGCTGCCGGCTTCGGGGCGCGGCTCGCTCAAGCATCTGCTGATGCCGGCCATCGTCCTGGGGCTGCACTCGGCGGCCTACCAGACGCGCCTGCTGCGCTCGGCGATGCTCGACGTGCTCAATGCGGATTTCGTGCGCACTGCTCGCGCCAAAGGGCTGCGCGAGTTCGTGGTGATCAACAGCCACGCCCTGCGCAACGCGCTGATCCCGCTGGTCACGGCGACCGGCATCCAGTTCGCCAGCCTGATGGGCGGCGCGGTCATCACCGAGACGGTCTTCGCCTGGCCCGGCGTCGGGCGGCTGGCGGTCCAGGCGATCAACAACCGCGACATTCCACTCGTGATGGCGGCCACGTTCTTCTTTGCCTTGACGATCCTGGTCGTCAATCTGCTCGTCGATCTCTCGTACGGGCTGATCGACCCCCGTGTCCGGGTGGACTAAGAAGGGCTAGAGCGTTGGAAGCCACAGACCGTGACCTGACAACCGCAACACCGGAGCACGCCACGCCGGCACATGGTGCCGCCGACGCTGGCGTGGTCGTCCACGGTCTCGGGATGCGCAAACGCCCCAGCAACTGGTCGCGCCTGCTCCGTAACGGAAAGGCGCGGCTGGGAGCCGGGCTGCTGATCGTGATCGTGCTCTCGGCGATCGCTGCGCCGCTGATCTCGCCGCACGACCCCGCGAAGCAGAACGTACGTGACAAACTCGCGCCGCCCGCCTGGCAGTCAGGCGGCAGTTGGGACCACCCGCTCGGCACCGACCAGCTCGGCCGCGACATGCTCTCGCGCATTCTCTACGGCGGCCGAGTTTCGTTGCTCGTGGCCCTGTTCGCCACTATCGCCGCATCGATACTGGGGATCGTGCTCGGCGTGCTGGCGGGCTACTTCGGTGGCTACACCGACGCGGTCATCATGCGCATCGTCGACGTGCAGATGGCGTTCCCGTCCATCTTGCTGGCGCTGGCCGTGATGGTGATGCTCGGCCCGAGCTTCAGGAACCTGATCATCGTGCTGGCGGTGTCGAGTTGGGTGTTCTTCTCGCGAGTCATTCGCGCCGACGTCCTGGTGATTCGTCATCGCGAGTTCGTCACGGCCGGCGAGGCTATCGGGGCCACCAATGGGCGCCTGATCGTACGCTACATCTTCCCGAACCTGGTCGGCGTGATCACGGTGGTCGCGACGCTGACGATCGCGCGCGTGGTGATCTCCGAAGCGTCGCTCTCCTTCCTCGGTCTGGGCATTCAGCCGCCCACCTCGAGCTGGGGGCTGATGCTCTCCGAGGGGCGACAGTATCTCTCGGTTGCATGGTGGATCACGACGTTCCCGGGGATCGTGCTGATGGCGACCGTCATCGGCGTCAACCTGCTGGGCGACGCCCTGCGGGACATCCTCGACCCACAGCTCAGCCACGAAGGATAAGGGCGCCGCGATGCGCGGCGAGCTGGACACCTGGAGAGGATGGTCACCAAAGATACCGCGAGACACCGCCGGATTCACGCGCTAGCAGTTGGATAGAAGGAGTAGACCATGGCGGGTTTCCCCCCTCCCAAGACCTATCGACCGGCGATCACCGGCAGCCACTATGTCGCGTCGACCGGGCATTACCTGGCGACGATGGCGTCGACCCGCATCCTCGAGATGGGCGGCAACGCGATCGACGCGGGCGTCGCTGGCGGCCTGTGCATCAACGTCCTCCAGCCGGATATGACGAACATGGGCGGCGTCGCGCCGATCATCCTCTACAGCGCCAAAGAGGGCGCCGTCTTCAGCATCAGCGGCCTCGGTACCTGGCCGCAGGCCGCGAACCGTGAGTATTTCCTGAACGAGTGTGGCGGCGACATTCCCTACGGCGTCCATCGCTGCGTGATGCCGGCCGCCATCGATGCCTGGCTGACCGCGCTCAAGCGCTTCGGGACGATGTCCTTCGCCGATGTCGCGGCGCCAGCCATTCAGCTGGCCGAAGAGGGCTTCGCCACATTCTTCTTCTTCCGCTCTAACATCGAAGCCGACGCGGAGACGCTCGCCCAGTGGCCTTCGAGCCGGGAGATCTTCCTGCCAAACGGGCGCGTGCCGGACATCGGCGAGCGCTTCGTCCAGAAGGATCTCGGCCGGATGCTGCGCATGCTCATCGAGGCCGAGGAAGGCGCCAAGCACCTGGGGCGCGAGGCGGGCATCCAGGCGGCGCGTGACCGCTTCTACAAGGGCGACATCGCCGAGCGGATCGCGGCCTTCCACCAGGAGCAGGGTGGCTTCCTGACGCTCGACGACCTCAAGAACTTCAGCGTCGAGGTCGAGGAGCCGGTCAGCGTGAATTACCGTGGCTACGACGTGTATGCCTGCCGCACCTGGTGTCAAGGAGCGGTCGCGCCGCACGCCCTCAAGATCCTGGAGGGCTACGACCTGGCGTCGATGGGTCACAACTCGGCCGACACGCTGCACCTGATCATCCAGGCGCTCAATGCGGCCTTTGCCGACCGTCATGCGTACTACGGCGATCCCCGGTTCGTCGACGTCCCGATCGATGGCATCCTGCACTCCGACTACGCGGCCGAGTGGCGCGATCGCATCAGCATGGAGCAGGCCTTCCCGGGTATGCCCGAGCCGGGCAACCCGTGGAAATACCAGTCCGACAGCCGCACGACGTCGCCGCGGCCGTATGTCGCGCCGCGCGAGTTTGCCGGCCGCGTCGAGCCAGACACCAGCTACCTGTGCGTCGTCGACGAGGAGGGCAACGCGTTCTCGGCCACGCCGAGCGACGGCGCCAGCGGCTCGCCAGTCATCCCGGGGTTGGGCTTCATCGTGTCGGGGCGCGGCAAGCAGTCCTGGCTCGATCCCGATCACCCGGCCTCGCTCGAACCGGGCAAGCGCCCGCGGCTGACGCCCAGTCCGGGCCTGATCATGAAGGACGGCAAGGTGTTCGCGCCCTACGGCACGCCGGGCAGCGATGTGCAGCCCCAGGCGATGGTCCAGCTCGCCGTCAACCTGATCGACTTCGGGATGGACCCACAGGAGGCGATCGAGGCGCCGCGCGTGGCCAGCTACAGTTACCCGCGCTCCGACCACCCGCATCCCTACGCGCCGGGCGTCATGAACGCCGAGGGGCGCATTCCGTCCGACGTGATCGCCGAGCTGGCTCGCCGCGGCCACAAGATCGAGCAGTGGCCGGATTGGACGCCGCGTGCCGGGTCGCTGTGCACGATCGTCGTCGACGAGGCCAACGGCATGTTGATCGGTGGCGCGGACTCGCGCCGCATCTCCTACGCGATCGGTTGGTAGGGATCCCGGTCCGGACCTGAAGGTTTCACGGAGCCGGCTGGCGATCGAGGAGACCGCCAGCCGGCTTCCCGTGTAGGCGGACTGGGCGCTCGCCGCCTGGTTCGCTCGCCGTCGTGGCGCTAGGATGCGCCGTGGCTCGCGTTCGGCGAGCATGCATGACCCGCGAAGATGGCCGGAACGATTACCGCGCGCTTGCGCGCTTGAATGGAGAGAGCGTTGAACGAAGCGTCCAACCGCATCCTGCTGGTGGGCGATGTGATGATCCGCGACCATGTCAAGGACGAGTACCGGCAGCCGGACCACCCCTTCGCCGAGGTCGTGCGCTACCTGAATGATGCCGGCACGCTGATCGCGAATCTGGAGATGCCACTGACCACCCGCGGCGTGCCGATGCCGAAGTGGTCGAACCTGCGCTCGGATCCTGCGGTCATCAGCGACGTCCTGAGCTTCGGGATCGACGCCGTGTCGCTGGCGAACAATCACATGCTGGACTACGGGCCGGAGGGGTTATACGACACGCTCGCAGCCTGCGACGACGCCGGGCTGCCGCGCTGCGGAGCTGGCCGGAACCTTGATGAGGCGCTAGAGCCGGTCATGCTCGACGTGGGCGGCTCGAAGGTGGCCGTGCTGGGCATCGCGACCACGTTGCCGGTCGGCTCCGAGGCGTGGCCGGACCGCCCGGGTATCGCGCCGGTGCGGGTTACCCAGTCGTTCGAGATCGACGCCAACCTGCTGGCCGAGCAGCCGGGCATGCCACCGGAGGTGCGCACCACGGCGAACCCGGACGACCAGCGAATCGTCTGCGAGCGGATCAGCGCGTTGAAAGGGGAGGGCGCGTTCGTCGTCGTCATGATGCACTGGGGGGTGCCGGAGCACTGGCTGGCGCCGGTCACCGGCTTACTGGCGGACTACCAGCAGCCACTGGGGCATGCCCTGATCGACGCCGGCGCGGATGTCGTCTGTGGCCACCACTCGCACACCCTGCACCCCATCGAGATCTACCAGGGCCGGCCGATCTTCTACAGCCTGGGCAACTTCCTGTTCGAGCGGCCACGTGACTGGATGGAGCCCAACTCCTTCGTCATCGAGATCACGCTCGGCGTCCAGCCCGAGTACGCCCTGCGCCCCGTGCGCCTGGACAGCTACGGCTTCCCGGTCATGCCATCCGACGACGACGCCTGCCGCATCATCGAGCGCCTCGACGCCCTCTCGCGTACCTTCGGCACGTCCGTGACGCTGGACGATGGCCTCGGGCGCCTCGTTACGGGCTAGGAATAAGCCCGTCGTTCGTCGTAGGGGGCGGCGGCTCGTCTCCGCCCGGCGACGGCAGTGGCCCGCGTTCGCCAGCACGCCGTAGCAGGGCATCCCCGGCCAGCGCCCGTTCCCGAATGAGGACGTCTGCGCCGTGGGCGGAGACGAGCTGCCGCCCCTACGGCGACCGAACACTGATTCCCTACATGCCCCGCTCGCTCGACGCCGGGTCGAGGGCGTCGCGGAGGCCGTCGCCGAGCCAGTTGTAGAGCAGCACCGTCAGGAAGATCATGATTCCCGGGTAGACCGTCATCAGCGGGTCGGACCACATGTAGGTGCGCGCGTTCGAGAGCATGTTGCCCCAGCTCGGGTCGGGCGGCTGGACACCAAGCCCCAGGTAGCTCAGCGAGGACTCCATCAGGATGGCGTAGGCGACGCCGAGCGTGGCCGCGACGATGATCGAGGGGAAGGATATCGGCAGGACGTGGCGGAAGAGGATGCGCGTGTTGCTCGCGCCCAGTGCCTGGGCCGCCTCGACGAACATCAGCCGCTTGGAGCGCAGCACCTCGCCGCGCACGATGCGGGCCACCGTCATCCACGACGCCAGGCCGATGATGATGACGATCTTGTAGAGATCCGAGCCGAGCACGGCCAGCGCGGTGATCATGAAGAAGAAGAGCGGGATCGAGAGCATACCCTCGGTCACGCGCATCAGGATGGCGTCGACCGCGCCGCCGGCGAACCCGGCGAAGAGCCCGACCAGCGTGCCCAGCACGATCGAGAAGGCCATCGCCGAGAGCCCGACCAGGAGCGAGATGCGCGAGCCGTAGACCAGCCGCGAGAACAGGTCGCGTCCGTTCTCGTCGGTGCCTAGCCAGTGCTCGGAGCTGGGCGATTCAAGCCGCAGCATCGGAGCGATCTGGTTGGGGTCGTGGGTGGCGATCACTGGCGCGGCCAGCGCGGCGATGTGGATCAAGATCAGCACGACGAGCGAGACCATCGCAACTTTGTTCCTGCGCAGGCGCTGCCAGGAGCGCCGGCGGGGGCTCACCATCCGGCGCTGCGGCGCCTGCGCGCTGAGCGTCGTTGCCGTCGTGCTCACCTGTTTCGCCTGGTCCATCCGCAGTTCTCCCTCACCAGTCCCTTCGAGCGGCCGGTCGCACCGAGCCGCTAGTCATAGCGAATGCGCGGGTCCACGTAGACGTACAAGAGGTCGATCACCAACGTCGTCAGGATCACGATGAGCGAGATGACCAGCGTGATGCCCATGATCGTCGGATAGTCGCGCGCGAACGCGGCCCGCACGGCCAGCGCGCCCATGCCCGGCCAGGCGAAGACGGTCTCGGTCACGGCCGCGCCGCCGACCAGCCGGGGAACCATCAGGCCGGTCGCGGTGATGACCGGGATCAGCGCATTGCGCAGCGCGTGGCGGTAGAGCACGATGCGCTCGCTCAGGCCCTTCGAACGCGCCGTGCGGATGTAGTCCTCGGTCAGCACAGAGACCATCGCCGAGCGCGTGTAGCGCGCCAGCTGGGCGATATTGGCGGTGGCCAGCACGATGGCGGGCAGGATGAGATGCTTGATGACGTCGAGCGCCCCCGAGTCAGGTCTGGTCAGGTCGCGCATGCCGCCGGAGGGCAGCCATTCCAGCTTGATGCTGAAGATCAGGATCAGGATCAAGCCGTACCAGAAGACCGGCACCGAGATGCCGAAGAAGCTGGCGAAGGTGACCGAGTGGTCGACCGCGCTGTTGCGCCGCGATGCCGAGATGATCCCGGCCGGGATCGCG
>DATGQR010000152.1:0-3428 GCA_035304105.1 Thermomicrobiales bacterium
TGGCCGGCCACATGGCGATGCGGCCGTTCGAGAGCTACCTGCGCCCCGACGACATCAAGCGCCTGCTCGACGACTCCTTCGGCCGCCGCACCACCCTCCCCCGCCGCCCCATCTTCGGCGTCTTCTAGTCCGTATTGCATCGAGATGATCGGCGGGCGCGATGCCAGCGCGCGCCCAATGTGATTCGCTACGTGGTGTAGCCAGCCACTTGATCGCCAATCGACGCTCGTGCGCTCACTCCTCACGACATCGCAACCAATCACCCTCGTAGGGGCGCGCCGGTGGCATGTCCCTCCGGGGGTGATTGGCCGCGGAGTTCGCCGGGCATTGTGGGCGTCGATGCGTTGCTCATCACCGATCGCCGGCCAATTTCGGGTTGGGGTATTGCGTTCTCCGGGGAGTCTGTTATGATACCTACATCGAGATATCGTGATATCGGCATGAGAGGATACCGGCCCGTGGCCCAGCCGCAGCAGACACCCGACAACTCGGCTCCCAGCCTTTGCCACTCGCGCTACGCCGATGAGGCCCTGCGCCGTCAGCCATGGTGCAGCATCTGCGCCTCGACCACCGACCTGGAAGCCCATCACGTCATCTGGCTGGAGCGCGGCGGAGCCGATTCACTCGCCAATCTCGCTGTTCTCTGCGCAACTCATCACGCGCTCGTCCACTCCGATCCCAGCTGGGACCGCCGCGTCCACGATCGCTTCTTCGGCGTGCGCTCTCCACTGTGCGCCGGGCTGCTCGACGGCGCGCTCTAGCCCTTCGCTGTCGAACGGTCCCCGGAACGCGCCGCCAGGCCGAAACGTCGCGCGGCGCGGCTAGAATGGGCCGGCGTGAATGTCGTTAGCGACGAAAGGACACCATGGACAGTCGCGAGCAGGCCGCGTTCGAGCGGGCCGACACGATGACCGACCGCATCCTGGAGCACTTCCAGGACGTGATCTCCGTCGATACCAGCGTGCCGCCGGGCAAGAACTATGACGTCTTTATGGACGTCGTCGAGCCCAAGTTCCAGGCGCTGGGCTTCGAGACCGAGCGCGTCGTGATCCCCCAGGAGCACATCGACGCCATTCCGCTGCCCCTGGAGGGTCCCCGCGTCAACCTCGTCGCCCGCCGCAACTCGCCCGCCTCCAATGGCGAGAAAGTGACGATCTACGCACACATCGACGTCGTCCCGATCGAAGAGGGCTGGACCTACGAGCCCTTCGCGGCTACCTACGAAGACGGCAAGATCTACGGCCGCGGCACGGCCGACATGAAGGGCGCCATCGCCTCGCTGCTGACCGCCATCGAGGTCATGGACGCCGAAGGCATCGACCCCAAGTACGACCTGATCGTCTGCCTGTGTACCGACGAGGAGATCGGCGGCTACCCCGGCATCTGGCACCTGGCGAAGGAAGGCTACGTCCAGGGCCACATGCTCTGCCTGGAAGGCAGCCAGGACCCGCGCGTCGGCCTGGCCTCGGCGGGCGCCGTCGACGTCACGATCACGACCATTGGCCGCAGCGGCCACTCCGGCATGAACTTCCTGGCCGTCAACGCCATCGACGGCATGATCCCAATCCTCAACGAGCTTTACGAACTGAAGCAGCAGGTCGAGAAGCGCGAGGGCAGCGTGCCCGGCCCGCCGCACCCGAACGCGCCCTCGGACAAGATGACCCCGATGTTCAACCTGTCGGTCATCAACGCCGGGCGCAAGTCCAACATCGTGCCCTCGTCATGCACGCTGCTGATCAACCGCCGCTACATCCCTGAGGAGAAGTTCGAGGACGTCGTCGGCGAGATCCGCGAGGCCGTCGAGCGCGGCATGGAGCGCAGCGTCGCCGAGGACGTCAAGATCGATGTCTTCCACGTCTACCCGGCGTTGAAGAAGGCTGGGCTCGAGGGCGAGCACACCCGCAAGATGTACGAGGCCTACAAGCTGGTCCACGGTTACAAGGACGAGGACTTCGTCTTCTCCGGCGGTTCCGGCTCGACCGACATGGCCAACGTTCAGCAGGAGCTGGGCTGGGACGACATCCCCTTCACCGGCCCCGGCCGGATGGACTCGCGCGCCCACGGCGCAGACGAGTTCGTGCGCATGGAAGACGTCAAGTCTCACATGAAGATCCTGATCCACTACCTGGCGTTCTAGCCGCCGGGAACTCATCCCATCGTGGCGGAGCGGCAGCCGACCCGCTCCGCCACGTTTTCGTTTGCAGAGGGGCCCCGCTCCAGGAGAGGCGGACAACCCCATTGTCGGTCAACGCCACGTTGTCGACGCCGGGCGACCGAGCCGGTTGCCCCTACGAGCGATCACGTGCGATTGCCGCTAAGTCGCCCCTTGCGCATCACCCGGTAGGGGCCAACTCCACGCTGGGACGGTCCATGATCCTCTGCCGACGGGCGTCGGCGCGCCCAGGTTTCGCCGGCTGATAGCGGTCGGATCGTTTGGCTGCGCGGGGCTTCCGTCTCAGCATGGTGGTAGGGCGGTGCGGCGTCGAGGCGAGATAGCGCTTGCGGTTGTTTTGCGGCTAGATCGGCCAGGTCTCCAGGGCGTCGCTGCCGGGACCGAGGGCCCAGTCGGCCAGCGCGCCGCAGGTGGTGAACCAGACGCCGGGGTAGTGGCGGATCTCGCGCAGGAAGCGCTCGACCGCCCGCAGGCGGACGGCGCGGCCCGAGCCGAAGTCACCGCGCGGGTGCAGCGTCAGGTTCAGCAGCCCGCCGATCCGGTAGATCGCGTCGAACTCCTGCCGCCAGGCCCACTCGACCACCTCAGGCGGGCGGCGCAGGCGGTAGTAGTGGCTGTCGCTGGCCGTCTGGAAGACCGGGATCTCAACCAGGCGAGCGCCGCCATCTCCAGCAGCAAGGTAGGGCAGGTCGTCGTCGCAGTAGCTGGAGTCATAGCGGTAGCCCCGCTCGGCGAGGATCCGGCGGGTGTCGCCGGTCATCAGACCGCGCGGAGCGCGCCAGCCGGACGGCCGTATGCCCAGCACGTTCTCGAAGGCCGCCTCACTACGCTCCAGAGCCTGGACCTGCTCCTCGACGCTCAGCAGGCTGAAATCTTCATGCAGGTAGCCATGACCGGCCAGCTCGTGGCCGCCGGCCTGGATGCCGCGCACGATGTCAGGGTCACGCTCGACGTCCCAGCCGGGCACGAAGAAGGTTGCGGCCAGCTCCAGGCGCTCCAGCATGGCCAGGATGCGCGGCAGGCCCGCTTGGACGCCGTAGCGGCCGTATGAGTAGCGTCCCCAGAGCGCGCCGTCCGGGCGCTCGCCGCGTTCGACGCTCTCACCGTCGTAGTTGACCGTGACGACGACCGCGCACTGCGCGCCGTCCGGCCAGATCGTCCCGACGCTCACGGCCGCGCTCCGATCAACCGGTCTGAATCCATGAAGCCGTTCGCCGGATCCAGGCACCACTCGGCCAGGTCACCCAGTCGCATG
>DATGQR010000153.1:0-4146 GCA_035304105.1 Thermomicrobiales bacterium
GCCATCGGCGCGGATGCCCAGCTCATCGAGCAGATCCTGCATGGCCTCGACGACGGCGTCCGGGCCGACGAGCATGTGGAAGTGCCCGGCGGACATGCGCCGGACGGGCCAGCCGAGCCGCTCCGCCGCCGCAGCGTCGTCCTCGTAGGCCGGGCTGAAGAGCAAGTAACCGCCGGGCGCGTCTGGCCAGCCCTCAACCTCGGGCAGCGGCTCCTGCCAGAACGCGAAGGGCTGCGGGCGCAGCTCGGCTAGCACCCGGGCGCGGACACTGGCGTCCGGCAGGATGCCGGCGAGGTCGTCGCCCGTCCAGTTCGGAAAGCGCTCGCCTTCCTCATACAGCTGGCGCAGCAGTTCTCCGAACCGCCCCTCCATGCGCGGCTGACCGGGACGCGGCAAGCCGGCGTCGACATAGAGATAGGCAGCCACCGGCCGGCTCAGCTCCCGGGCGATAGCAGGCAGCAACACGCCTGCGCCACTGTGCCCGGCCAGAACGACCGGAGCGTCAGGCTCGATCGCACCCAGCCCGTCGACGGCCGAATGAACGTGTCGCTCCCAGAACGGCCCCGCGACCGGGTTCGCCAGCTCCGGCACGCGCGCGTCGATGCCCCGGCTTCGCAGAACTTCGGCAGCAGGCTCCCACGTGAAGGGACCGACCAGCGGACTATGGATCAACACCAGGGTCAGGGGCATGGCCGAACCTCGATCAGCTAAGGCAGCATCGCCATGAATTTGACCTCACAGCGCGCATCCAGGTCGCCCGCCGCCGTAGGGGTGGAGCTTGTCTCCACCCGGCGACGCGGTCGCCTGCCAGTGCGAACGTGTCGTCACATGGCATTCCCGATCGAGTCCCGGCGGTTGATCGAGGACGCCTGCGGCGTGGGTGAAGACGAGTTCCATCCCTGCGAAACCGTTCTGAGCAGTTCCATCAGGCGACCACTCACTAGTGCGTCGGCCGGTACTCGCCCCACTCCTCACGGAGCACGCCGCAGATCTGGCCCAGCGTCGCGCCGGCCAGCAGGGCCTCGCGCATGACCACCAGCATGTTGGTATCGGAGCGAGCCGCCTCGCGGATCTGCTCGCAGGCCGCCGCCACCGCCGCCTTGTCCTGCGCCTCCTTGTAGGCGCGCGTGCGCTCGATCTGGAGGCGGGCGCGCTCGCGGTCGCTGCGGTGAGTCTGGATCTCGGCCTCCTCGCCGCCCCGCTGGAAATTGACGCCGACGATCTTGCGCTCGCCGCTCTGGATGTCCAGCTCCCACTGGTAGGCGCTCTGGCCGATCTGCTCTTGCATGAAGCCGCTCTCGATAGCCGCGACCGCGCCGCCATGCTCCTCGACCTCGGCGATCAGGGCAAAGGCGCGCTCCTCGATCTCGTCGGTCAGCGCCTCGATCATGTAGGAGCCAGCCAGCGGGTCGGCCGAGTCGGCCACACCGGTCTCGTAGGCGATGATCTGCTGAGTGCGCAGCGCCAGCGTCGCGGCCTCCTCGGTCGGCAGCGAGAGCGCTTCGTCGTAGCCGTTGGTGTGGAGCGATTGCGTGCCGCCCAGCACGGCGCTAAGCGCCTGCAGCGCCACCCGGACGACGTTGTTCAGCGGTTGCTGGGCGGTCAGGGTCGAGCCGCCCGTCTGGGTATGGAAGCGCAGCATCATCGACTTCGGGTTCTTTGCCCCGTAGCGCTCCTTCATCAGCCTGGCCCACATCCGGCGCGCCGCCCGGAACTTGGCGATCTCCTCCAGGAAGTTGAAGTGCGCGTTGAAGAAGAAGGAGATGCGCGGCGCGAAATCGTCGATATCCAGGCCCGCGTCGAGCGCGGCGTCGACGTAAGCCAGGCCGTTGGCCAGGGTGAAGGCGACCTCCTGGACGGCCGACGAGCCGGCCTCGCGTATGTGGTAGCCGCTGACCGAGATCGTGTTCCAGCGCGGCAGGTGCTCGGCACAGTAGGCGAAGGTGTCAGTCACCAGGCGCATCGAGGGGCGCGGCGGGAAGATGTAGGTGCCACGGGCAGCGTACTCTTTGAGGATGTCGTTCTGGATCGTGCCGCCCAGCCGCGAGAGGTCGGCGCCCTGCTCCTCGCCGACGAGCTGGTACATCAGCATCAGGATGGCCGCTGGCGCGTTAATCGTCATCGAGGTCGTCACGTCGTCGAGATTGATGCCGTCCATCAGCCGGCGCATGTCGTCGAGCGTGCTGATCGACACGCCGACCAGCCCGACCTCGGCCTGGGCGCGGGGATCGTCGGCGTCCAGCCCGAGCTGGGTGGGCAGGTCGAAGGCGCAGCTCAGGCCCGTCTGCCCGCGCTCCAGCAGCACCTTGAAGCGCTGGTTGGTTTCCTCGGCCGAGCCGAAGCCGGCGTACTGGCGCATCGTCCAGAGCCGGTCGCGGTACATGTTCGGGTAGATGCCGCGCGTGTAGGGATACTCGCCCGGCCTCGACTCCGGCCTCCGGCCCTCATCTTCGTAGACGACTTTGATCGGGATCCCCGACGTCGTCGTCCGCTGCTTTGTGCGTTCTTCGGTAGTAGCCACGGCTGTCGCCTCCCGTGGTGCGCGTTCGAGTGTCGCGCCCCGTATTGTAGCGGTCAGGACCGTTGCCGCCTTTGCATCTCACCCTCGACCCCACTAAGGGATCACCGTCTGACCGTCCAGCCCTGGTTTGATGATGTAACCCCCGCAACTCCCCTCGCATCTAACAGGTAACGAAGGGAGTAACACTCATCATGTCTGCTATCGAATCGAAGCGCTATGCGATCGGGACCGAAGTCCAGTTGTCCTTCGACGAGGCTGTCGAGAAGGTCACGGCGGCGTTGAAGGAGGAGGGCTTCGGGGTGCTGACGACGATCGATGTTCAGAAGACGCTGAAGGAGAAGCTGGACGTCGATCGGCCTCGTTACCTGATCCTCGGCGCCTGCAACCCGGGCTACGCCAACCAGGCCCTCCAGGCGGAGCCGCAGATCGGCGTGCTGCTGCCCTGCAATGTCGTCGTCTACGAGGAAGGCGACAAGACCAGGGTCGTCGCCATGGACCCGCAGGCGGCCCTGCAGCTGGCCGACAACCCGGAGATCGAGCCGGTGGCCAGGGAAGTCCGCGCGCGCATTGAGCGCGTGATCGCCAGCCTCGGCTAATACGCTGCCCGCATTGCAAATGGCCCCGGCTCAGTGCGGAACTCGTACCGGGCCGGGGCCATCCGCTTCCCGAACTCGCGTGTGGCCCCTCAAAGTCGCAAGCGAGGCTGGCTGAGGCGCACTTTCGGCGGCGAGCGCCGTGAGTCCGGCCATACCCTATGCCGGACGCCGATCCCCCACTCGCAAATCACCCGGCCGCACGCTGGAACCACATCTACCAATGACCGTAGGGGTGGAGACAAGCGCCACCCTTACGATGGCTGAACGGACTAGCTGTCCGAACGCAAGCTGGTATAGCGGCGCTCTTTGGCGCCGTGAGGTTAATGGTTGTCATCTTGATCGGGCGATGAACAGCTCGAACGCTCATTGACCTTCCCACAGCACCACCACGCCGGGGGTGCTCGTAGATTTCCTATAACAACCAGAGGCTCGATTACCCGATCACCGCTGTGGTTTCCGGCATCGCGCCCCTTTCGGCATGTGTTGGTGGGACCAAGAATCCAGGGCTAGATCCGGGCGAGCAGGAGGGTGATGGCCAGGGCGATGGTGGACCAGGCGAGGAGGCGCAGGGGGAACTCCCAGGTGTCGAGGAGTTGGTCGCGGGTCCAGTAGTCGGCGTGGCCGCCGCGGCGGAGCTCGACGACGGCGGAATCGGTTCGGCGGCGGACGTGGCGGGCCGGGGTGCTGAGGGCGCGCTGGGTCAGGCTCAACAGCGTGGCGACGAGCGCGACACCGAGGGCCGGGGCGGCCAGCGTCTCGGCCTGTGCCCACGCGCCGACCAGCGCCGGGAAGGCGCCCCAGGAAAGCGCGAAGCCGAGGTCAGTGTGCACCCAGCCGCCGAACCACTCCAACGGATAGGCCGCGGCCAGCACGAACCCGGCGAGTGCCCAGGCCATCACCCACGGCGATACCAGCCAGACTCCGACGACGGTGATGCCGGCGGCGGTCAGGAAGCCGAGCGCGGCCAGCGCCCAGAGCGCGCCATCGCTGAGGTCCGTTCGCAACGGGCGGCCATTGAGCTCGTCGAGG
>DATGQR010000154.1:0-6339 GCA_035304105.1 Thermomicrobiales bacterium
CGAGAAGGGCCGGGTGATCATCATCCACGACATCTATGGAGCAAACGACTTCTATCACGACCTGGCGCGCCGCCTGGCAAATGCCGGCTTTCGCGCGTACCTGCCGGACCTCTTCGTGCGCCAGGGGCCCCTTACGGAGCAGACCCGCGAAGCGGCCCGGGCGCGGGGCGGGGTGCTGTCCTACCCGCAGGCGATGAAGGACGTGGGCGCGCTGATCAGCCACGAGGGCGAAGGCAGTCGCTGGGGCGTCGTTGGCTTCTGCATGGGCGGCACCCTGGTGATGCATCTGGCGGCTCAGGAGAAGCGCCTGAGCGCCGGGGTCATCTACTACGGCTTCCCGGCCAACCCGACGATCAGCGCCAACCGGCCGTCTGAGCCATTGCGCGAAACGGCGCTGGTCAACATCCCACTGCTGGGCTTCTGGGGTGACCAGGATCACGGCGTAGGGATGGATAACGTCCAGAAGTACTCGGACCTGCTGGAGCAAGCCGGCAAGGACAAGGAGTTCCACATCTACCCCGGCCGGCCGCACGGCTTCCTGACCTTTGACGAGTCGAGCGACAATTTTGAGGCCAGCAAGGATAGCTGGGGGCGGGCGTTGCAGTTCTTCGAGCAGCGCCTCGGCGCGTAGGATCTGAAAATGCGAAGGGCCGCCCAGATGACTCCTCCGGCGGCCCCTCGAGATCTACTTGCGCGCGGGTGGTCTACCTACAAGGGGGGACTTCTACGGTAGTGCCCCGCTCGCAAAGAGATCGCGTGATTCGATGATGCCGAGCGCGTATTCCCGCGTAGTGGCGAAGATGCCGTCGCGCTCGACGCTGCCCGAGCCCTGGAAGTACGACGCCAGGGCCAGATAGTCGCTACCCATCACGTACCGCAGGTGCGACAGGTAGGCGATGCCGATTTCGATGTTGTCCCAGGCGCTATTCACGTAATCCGCGTCGCGCCCCAGCAACGCCGGACCGGCCCACTCGGCGGTTGCCGGCATCAGCTGCATGACCCCGACCGCCCCGGAAGACGAGATCGCGCGCTGGTCCCAGGTGCTCTCGCGCCAGGCGAGCGAGAGGATCAAGTAGGCGTCCCAGCCATAGGCGCGGGAGAGCTCCACGATTGTCTGCCGGATGGTGGCCGGATCGTAGTAGGGCACGTCATCGTTGATCGTCTCCCTGCCGGACGGTCCCGGTCGCGGGGCGGCCGGGCCATCGGAGACCGGGATGATCAGTTCCTGACCGGGGAAGATCAGGAACGGCGGGTCGATGTTGTTGACCATTGCCAGCGCGAATGTGTCGACCCCAAACGTCGCGGCGATGCCCGCAATGGTGTCGCCTGGCTGGACAATGTAGGTGACGCTGCCGCCACCGGTGGCCTCGTCGCCATCTTCGGGGATCCAGAGCTGGGAGCCGGCGACGATCAGGTTGGGGTTGATGATGTCATTCGCTTCGGCGATCTCGGCGGTCGTCACGCCGTACTGGCTGGCGATCATCCAGAGCGTCTCCCCGGGCTGTACCGTGTGCCAGCCGGCGAACGCGGGGGCCGGGACAGCAGCAACGACGAGAGCCACCAGCGCGACGATGAGTTTGCGACCGTAACGTGTGCGATTCCTCACTGTGCCTCCCACCTGAATCGGTGTGTACGTTCGAAGCGTACGGACACAGCATTGAGGATGCAAGATTTGTCATATTGTCACGCTCGGGCGCCGCCCCGGCGGGCAGAACGCTCGCCGGGGCTATGCGCGCAGGCGCTGCAGGCGCTCGGCGGCCGCTTCCATCGTCGACGCCTGCTTGGCGAAGCAGAAGCGGGCCAGGAGCGGCGCGCTGGCCGGGTCGAGGTAGAAGGCCGAGGGCGGGATCGCCGCCACGCCGACCTCGGTCACCAGGTGACGGCAGAACTCGACGTCGTTGGCGAAGCCCAGCCCGGTGATGTCGGACATGATGAAGTAGCTGCCCTGAACCGGCAACGGCGGCAAACCGGCATCGCCGAGAATCGCCATCAAGCGGTCGCGGCGCTCCTGGTAGTCGGCCTTGAGCTGGTCGTAGTAGCCGACCTCAGCGGCCGTCTCCAGAGCGACGGCGAGGCCGTGCTGGAGCGGGGTGGCGGTGGCGAAGACGTTGAATTGGTGAGTCGTCCGCAGGGCGGTCTGAAGCGCGGCGCTGCCGGTGACGTAGCCGATTTTCCAGCCGGTCACCGAAAAGGTCTTGCCGGTCGAGTTGATCGTCAGTGTGCGCTCCCACATGCCGGGCAGTGTCGCGATGGGCACGTGTCGCGAACCGTCGTAGACGATGCGCTCGTAGACCTCGTCGGCCAGGACGATGACGTCATGCTCGATGCAGAGGTCGGCGATGAACTTCAGCTCCTGCGGGCTGAACACTTTGCCGGTGGGGTTGTGAGGCGTGTTAAGCAGGAACAGGCGCGTGCGCTCGTTGAAGGCCGCGGCCAGCGCGTCGTGGTCAAAGGTCCAGTCCGGCGGCTGGAGCGGGACGACGCGCGGCGTGCCGCCGGCGAAGACGGTCTGCGGCACGTACGAATCGTAGAAGGGTTCGAAGAAGATCACCTCGTCGCCAGGGTTGACCAGCGCCAGCATCGCCGAGAGCAGCGCCTCGGTGGCGCCGGAGGTGACGGTGACCTCGGCGTCGGGGTCGACCTCGACGCCGTGCTGGGTTGCCCAGTCGGCGGCGATGGCCTCGCGCAGGCGTGGCAGGCCGTGGCTCGGGGCGTACTGGTTCAGGTCGGCGCGGATCGCCTCGATCGCCGCTTCCTTCACAAAGTCGGGCCCCGGGAAATCCGGAAATCCCTGTCCCAGGTTGATCGCGCCGTGCTCGGCTGCCAGGGCGCTCATCTCGGTAAAGACCGTCGTGCCGAAACCGGCCAGCCGTTGCGCTGATCGTGGTTCACTCATGACCGTAAAGCTCCCCTTCTACCCTGGCCCAGTATAGATTGTGGCCGGCTCGCCGGTTGCGGGGGCTCGCCCGGTGAGGCCTGCGAAAAACAGGACCAATGTACCGGCCTTGTTAGGACCAGGGTCCAGGCAGGGCGCCATAGTCCAAACGTACGCTGTCGGTAGTACTTTCAGGCTAACGCGCGCGGCTGTGACCACAAATCGCGGGGACGAAGCGGCCGGCAGCGAGGGGTGGGAAGACGATGGCTACGACGCTCAACGGCAACTCGCTCGACAAGCGGGGCCAGCCGGCATTGAAGCGCCTCGCGACAACGGCGGTCGTTCCGCCGCCTGCCAGTGCGCCAGCGGCGCCTGCAGTCGCAGGAGACCCGGCGGTCTTGCGCGCGCAAATGCCGGCGCGAGGGCATCGCCTGGATTGGGCGACGCCGCCAGTCTGGGCCGTCTGGCTCAGTGCCGCGTTCGCTGCCACCGCCGGCGTCCTGGCCGCGGAAAACCGCAACGCGGCGCTGGGGATCATCGGGTTGATGGCCGTGATGGGCGTTGCCTGGAGCGTGCAAGATTGGCGCTATCGCCGTCGCCAGGCGACCTTCGAGGTGGCGTATGGCAGCGCTGCGCTGGTGGCGGTCGGCGCGCTCGGTTGCGCCGCCATCCTGGCCGGCACTGCCGTCACCCCAGTGCTGTTGCTGATGCCAATCGCTGTCGCACTGCTGGCGCTGACTGCCGGGACGAGGTCGATGGGCGAGGCGGGCATCGCCGCGGCCCTGAGTTGCACGCTGGTCATCGGGTTGCGCGCGACGATCGGGCTGGACGAGCCGGTTTCGACGACGGCGATGCTCGTGGGCGGCTCGGCGGCGCTCTCGGCGGGCGCCTTCGCCTTTGGCCGGCGCCTGCGCGGCATCGATGTCGACGTGCCCGCCGCTGGAGGCCGCCGCTTCAAGCCGCGCAAGAAGAGCGGCGGCGCTGCCCAACTCGACGCCGATACGATTGCACACCTGCGCGAGGCGAGCGACCCGCTTGCTGTCGTGCGCATCGCGGCAGATCATCTGAAGACCGTCGGTGATCCGGCTTATGTCGCCATTTCAGAGCTGATCCCGGAGACCGACATCTTGATGCCGCTCGTCGAGCTCAGCAGCCTGGATATCGATGTCGAGGCCGTTCGCGATGGCGTCGTCTCGCTCTCGCGCGAGGCGCTGGCCGACGGCGGTGAGCGCGTGATCACTAGTGACGGGCGCGAGTATGCCTCGGTGCTCTGTCACAAGCTCGGCATGAAGGCGGTCGCGGTCCTGCCTCTACGCCGGCTCAACCGTACGGTCGGCGTCATCCACCTGGGATGGACCGAGCTGACTGAAGCGAGCGCTCCTGAGACCGCGCTCCAGGCCGCGACCGAGCTGGCGGACTGGATCACGCCAGACCTGGCGATCGCGAGCATCGCCAGCGAGATCGAGCGCGGCTACGTCGGCGCAATGGCCAGCGTCAGCGCCTCGCTGGAGAGTCGCGACCTGCATACGAGTGGGCACTCGCGGCGCGTTGCAAAGCTCGCGCTGGAGATTGCTGAACTGATGGGCCTTGGCGAGCACGAGCAGCGGCAACTCGTCTATGCGGCTGAGATTCACGACCTGGGACGCGTCGGCGTCAGCGACCGGATCCTGGACAAGCCGGGCGAGCTGACCGACGAGGAGTGGGCGCAGATCAAGATGATCCCGACGCTGGGGGCCGAGATCGTCGAGCCCGTTAGCTTCTTCGGTGAGGTGCGCGAGGCCATCTTGCACATGCGAGAGCGCTGGGACGGCAACGGCTATCCCGAGGGCATCCCTGGAACGCAGATCCCGCTGCTGGCGCGCATCCTGGCCGTGGCCGACGCCTTCGACGCCATGACGAGCCCGCGCCCGTATCGCGAGGCGATGAGCGCGCCCGACGCGCTGCGCCAGCTCTGGCGCGAGCGCGGCAGCCGCTTCGACCCCAAGATCGTGGAGATCTTCGTCGAGCATCGCGTCAAGGGTCG
This sequence comes from Thermomicrobiales bacterium, assembly GCA_035304105.1. Taxonomy (GTDB): domain Bacteria; phylum Chloroflexota; class Chloroflexia; order Thermomicrobiales; family CFX8; genus JAUIIK01. The sequence continues at coordinate 4,899 of DATGQR010000154.1, forward strand.
CGAGGCGGCCGGGTAGTCCAAGCGATTCCGGACCTGATACCGGCAACTACCCGAAGCCGGCGGTAGACCGCGGTCTACCGCCGGCATTCTTGTCGCGTTAGACTCGCGTGCGCGGACTTCGAGCTATCGAGAGGCGAAGGGCACGAGCGGTATGACGAGCGTCGCAAGCGGGAGCACGCACCGGCTGCACAGCGTGCAGGAGCGCATTCAAGGTTGGGTCGACGCGGGCGAGATCAAGGGCGCTGCAGTCGCGGTGGCGTTGCGCGGCGAGCCGATCTGGGAAGCCTATGCCGGGATGGCGCGTCCCGAACTGGCAAGCGGTGGCTCGGTGCTCTGGCCGCTCGCGTCGATCTCCAAGCTGTACACAGCTGCCATGATCATGGCGCTCGTCGAGCGCGGCGAGCTAACGCTCGGCATGACCGCCCAATCCGTCATCCCCGAGTTCACCGGCGATGGACGCGAGGAGATCACCTTGCGCCACCTGCTGACCCACACCTCAGGGCTGATCTACGAGTCGCCGCGCCACGCCGAGCGCCTGCAAGCCCAGACACCGTATGACGAACTGATCGATGAGGCCTATCTCTACCCGTTGCTCTTCAAGCCCGGATCGAAGCTCAGCTACAGCGACTACGGCATCGCGCTAGCGGCCCGCATGGCCGAGCGGGTGACCGGGAAGGACTTCGTGACGCTGGTCGATGAGTTGGTGCTCGAACCGGCCGGTCTTGAGGAAACGACGTTCCGGCCGGACGAGCGCCAGCGCGCGCTGACGGCGCACGTCGAGGGGACATATGCCGATGGCACCGAGGGCGCGATGTACAACTCGCGCTACGGCTTGGAGCTGGCGCACCCGGCATTCGGCACGGTGGCGTCGGTGTCCGATCTCCTCAAGTTCGGGCTGCATTTCGCGCCCCACGGGCCGCGCTTCCTCTCCGAAGCGACTGTCCGCGCGATGACGACGGATCAGACCGGCGGTCACACGCCGGCCGTGATACCGGGATTCATGGATTCCGCTGAGCCGTCGCCGTGGGGCATCGGCTTCATGGTGGCCAAGGCGGGCAACCCCTTCGGCCCGGACCTCATTCCGGCCGGCAGTTATGGCCACGGCGGCGCCAGCGGCTGCACGCTCTGGATCAACCCGGTCGACGAGATCGTCGTCGCCTATGTCTCCAACAAGCACGCCCTGACTGGCCGGCCGCCATTCACCCGCCGGCTGGTCACGGTCGTCAACATGGTCACGGCCGCGCTGACCAGGAGCGCCGGCTAGCCTGCCAGCAACTCGCCGATCGCCTCGGTCGCCTTCAGACCCGAACCGGTGATCAGGACGACGTGCGCGCCGTCGTCCTGCAGGCGATTATCCAGCGCGAAGCGGATAAACGCGGCGGCCCCGAGGGCGGCGGTTGGCTCCACGTAGAGCCCCTGCGACCAGAGTGCGCGCAATGCA
>DATGQR010000155.1:0-5413 GCA_035304105.1 Thermomicrobiales bacterium
TCTGGCGTCGGCGTCGGATCGGGGGCCGGGTTGGGATCCGGGTCGGGGGTCGGGATGTCGCCGCTGCCGTAGCGCCAGGCGTAATAGTGCAGGCCGACGTTGCCTGCCTCGACCTGCCAGCCTTCGGGGTTGTCGGGGGTATAGGTCAGGCAGCGCCGCTCGAAGCACTGCAGCAGCACGTCCTTGTACTCCCCACCGACCTTGACCTCGGCCCAGTAGGCTTCGGCGATCGGCAGGCCGGTGGCGTAATAGGCCGACGGGAAGAGCGTGTCGGTGACGTACCGCCCGTCGCGGTAGACAGTGCCGGAGCTGTTCATGAACTGCCAGAAGGGCGCCGCGACGGTGTGTCGCGTCTCCGGGACGTAGCGAGCCGCCGTCACGCCGTACTCGGTCAGCGACGAGTCGGACGTGACCTTGCCGCTGCGGTCGACGCGCTCGGTGATCAGTTCGCCCTCGTCGCGGGCCGGCTCATCGAGGACATAGGAGAAGGTGCGGTAGGTCGGGCCGGTCGGGTCGTCATCGTCGCCGGCGACGTTGACGATCGCCGGATTGCGGTTCTCGAAGCTGTTGTCGCCGGTCTGCATCCGGCCGCTGATCAGTTCGACGACCAGCAGGCCGTTGGTCACGTACCAGTCGCTGTTGGGATTGCCGTTGGGATCGGTGATCTCCATGCGGCTCTTGTCGAAGTACTGGACGGTGCGCTCGTGTCCGGGCGCTTCCCAGTACTCCTCGATCAGCGCCCCGGTGAAGGCTTCCGGGCCCCACATCCAGGTGCGGTTGGTCTGCCCGCTGGCGACCGGGTAATCGGGGCGCTCCCAGGTCCTGGCGAACGCCGAGGCGGCCGGCTCGGCGGCCCGGGTGGTGAGCAGCGGCAGCGCGGCCATCAGCTAAAGCGCGCCCAGCATGGCGAGGCTGAAGAGCGCGTGGGCGCGTCGCAGCCTCGGTCGGGAAAACGGTTCGGAAAAATCGCTCATCGATGCTACCTCCTCGTAGCGGCGCGCCAACGCCGGCGCGCGATGGTTCGATTTGTTCGGTGACGTTCAGCGGGTCAGCCGCGACCCGCGCCGCTCAAGCCGGCCGGCCGGGGATCAGCTGGTGCGCGCATGCCCGGCACGAGCGCGCCGGGTACTCGCCGCTCCAGCATCCGGACGCCGGCCCGGTACGGTAGAGCACGCGCACCCGCTCCGGACGCAACAGCAGTCCATTCATGCTGACCTCCTCGTCGATTGTTCGCGGCGCCCGTGCCGCGATCGCTACACTCGGATGATGCGCCATTCGGCCTGCTCGCCATAGCGCAGTCTTGCTCATTCGCAGTCACCCGGCCGGATGCTCGCCGCTGTCCTGAATTACCCATTTGTTACGCACCCCTCCCTGCCGGGCACGGGGGCGCGGCGCGAGCACTGCTGATCTCCGCTCAAGCCAGGAGGGTGGGAAGGCGCCCCCGGAGAATCGGAGACGCCTCCTGGCCGGCGGGCGGGTCGGGCTAACGGGGAGCGTAGATGCCCTCCCAGGCCGCCAACATCTCGATGCCCCGGACCCCAGCGAGGCGGCGAAGTTGGCATCGTGCCCATCGACGGCCATATCCCACAGCATCCGTTGAGCCAGAGAGCCTACCGTCTCGCGGGCGATCGTTGTGATGAGCCCGCCGTAGCGCGGGAGTACTTCAGGATCACCGACGAGTGATTGCGGATGATGTTGACGTAAACGTTGCCATCATCGTCAGCCGCGATGGATTTCAGTCGGTCTGCGGTCGAGCCGCTCGGTGACCGGCGCGCCCGGTTCACGATGCCGCTCCCGGGCAAATCGATGCGAGCGCCAGATTGAGTAATCGCAATCGGCACGAAGATGCTTAGAATTACCTAACGGATCCAACGCAGCCCACGACCGGCGCGTGGCTGCCGCCCGCGCGGTAGCACGCCCACAGATGACGGGGCGGGAGCAATGAGTACCTCGCTGTCTGGCAGCACGTTGCTGGAACCGATCTTTGGCCGCGAGCGTGAACTCGCTCTGCTCGCGGCGGCGCTGGAGAGCCTGACGCGCGAAGGCGGGCAGCTGGTCCTGCTCAGCGGCGAGGCCGGGATCGGCAAGTCGCTGCTGATCGACCACTTCCTGGCCGTGGTCGGCGCGCAGGGAGGGCTGACGCTCAAGGCCACCTGCCTCGATCTCGGCTTGAGCCCGCCCTATGGCGTGTGGCTGGGGCTCTTTCAGGCCTACAACGACCGGGCGGCGTCCGCCGATGGCCCGCTGGCGCCGATCGGGCTGGATGGCGGGCAGGAGTCCGCCGGGATCGGCTCCCATGGCAAGCTGGTCGATGAGACTACCGCCTTCCTCACGACGCTCGCCGCCCGGGGGCCGGTCATCGTCGCGCTCGAAGATCTCCAGTGGGCTGACGCTGCCAGCCTCGAACTGCTGCACGCGGCGGCGCTCGACCTCGGGCGCGCGCCGGTGTTGCTGATCGCGAGCTACCGCGACATCGACGTCAGCCCGGAGACCCCGCTCTACCGGCATCTGCCGCGGCTGGCGCGCGGACCGCGGGTCATGCGCCTCCAACTGCGCGAGATCTCGCCGGAGGCGATACGGGCGCTCGTCACTCACAGCTATGGACTGCCGCGCGGCCAGGCGCACCAGCTCTCGGAATGGCTGCAGCGCTACAGCGGCGGCATCCCTTTCTTCGTGATCGAGCTGCTCTACAACCTGGAAGCCGAGGGGCGTCTCTACCGCGACGATGGCGCCTGGCGGCTAGGTGATCTTGAGACGCTACGCGCGCCGACGCTGGTCCAGCAGATCCTGGATCAACGCCTGGAGCGCCTCAGCCCGGAGCAGATCCGGCTCCTCCAGCTCGCCGCGGTCATCGGCGACGAGGTCCCGCTCGATCTCTGGTCCACCGCGGCCGGCGTGGGCGATCTGGAACTTGCCGACGTCATCGAGGTCGCCAGCGGGGCCGGGATTCTGGCGGAGTTGCCGGACGGCAGTGGGTTCCGCTTCCCGCAGGGCTTGATTCGCGCCGCCCTCTACAACCGGCTGGTCTTGCCGCGCCGGTTGCTCCTGCACCGGCAGGTCGGGGAGCTGCTGACCGAGCGCCCGGGCGCCGACCCGGACATTGTCGCCTACCACTTCCGGATCGCCGGCGACGCCCGGGCGGGGCACTGGCTGATCGCCGCCGGTCGACGGGCGATCGAGCACTTCGCCTATGGCATGGCCGCTGAGCGCTTCGAGGAGGCGCTGCGGGTGCTAGGGGAGGGCGAGCTGTCGTCCGCGGAGCAGGGCTGGCTGCTCTGCGATCTGGCGCTGGCGTTCCGCTTCGACGACGCCGCCCGGGGTCTGGCCTATCTGGAACGCGCCGCGCTGCTGCTCGCCGGAATCGACGACCCGGCGCTCCTGCTGCGGGTTGCCTGGGCACGGCTGCAGATCCGCTCGCTGCGCGGCGACGGCGTGCTACCCGAACTGGAGGCGCTGGCCGCCGGGCTGGAAGCGAGCGATGACGTCGTAGACGAGCGCATGCGCGCCGCCGGACTCAGCTCCGGCGCGATGAGCTACTGGTTCGCGCGCTTCGGAGCCTATGCCCAGGCCGAGCACTTCGCCAGACGGCAGCTCGACCGGTATCCGGATGCGGCATCGGAAGAGACGATCCGTGCCTGGGGTGGGCTGGCAATGGCTGCTGCCGGGCGCGGTGACGCCGGGCTTGCCCGCGAGGCGTTCGCTCGCGGCCGGGCTGCCGCCGCCCAGATCCGCGATCCGCACCTGACCGGCGTCCTGCTCAACTGGGAGCTGATGGAGGTCGTGCTGGCCTACGACGCCGACCAGCAGGGTGCGCGCCAGGACCTGGTCACCAGCGCCCTCGAAGTCTGGGATCGCGTCGGCATGCCGGGCAGCGTGCCGGACCCAGACGAGGAGCGCCCGGCCTCAGATATGACCGTCTTCGCTGTGCTGCTGATCGATGGCGAGTGGGAGGCCGCCCAGCTGCAGGCCGAGGTCGACCTGGCGTTCGACGGCATGCGCTTCGACGCCCTGCGCCTGCTCGCCGTGCTGGCGGCGCGGCGCGGTGACTATGCCGCGGCCCGCGGCTATCTCAACCGGGCGTTGCCGCGCGGTTCGGCCACCGAGCCGAGCAACTTCTATTTCTACAGCACGCTCTGGCTGCTGCGAACCGGTGCGGACATCGCCCTGGCCGAAGGCGATGCCGGCGGCGCGCTCGCCTGGGTCGACGCTCACGACCGCTGGCTGGAGTGGAGCAGCCGCGTGCTCGACGCCGCGCCCAACCGCGTGCTGCGCGCTCGCCTTCACGAGGCACGCGGCAACCTCGAAGCAGCGCTGCGACTCGCCCGCGAGGCGCGAGTGCTCGCCGCCGCGCCTCGCCAGCCGCTCGCGTTGCTCGAGGCCGAGCGCTACCTCGGTCACCTCGCGCTCCTGTCCGGGGACCTGCCCGCTGCCACCCGTCACCTCGACGCAGCGCTGGAGATCGCCACCGCCTGCGCCGCGCCCTACGAGCTCGCCGGAGTTCAGATCGAGCGCGTCCGGCTGCTTCACCGCGCCGGGCGGCCGGAGGAGGCTGCTGAGATCCTGGACGGCGTTCGGGAGATCGCCACGCGGCTTGAAGTCGGTCCTTACCTTGACGCGCTCGACGAGCTGGAATCTGGCGCTGAAGTGGAAACCGCTAAGGCCCCGGGCGGCTTGTCGCCGCGCGAGGTAGAGGTCTTGCAGCTGGTCGCCCGGGGGATGACCGACGCCGACGTCGGCGCGGCGCTCTACATCAGCCCGCGCACCGTCAGCCGTCACCTGCGCTCGATCTACAACAAGTTGGGCGTCAACTCGCGCACGGCCGCCAGCGCTTTCGCCTACCAGCACGGCCTGATCGCTCCCGATTCGGACGCGCGCAACCCGGTCTGAGATCCAGCACTCGCAGTGGGGCGATTGCTCCGCTCGCCAGAGAAGCCGTGCGTCTCGCCCTCAACTGATACGATTGCCGCGATGCACGGACCATTCCGCTGCGCCAGCCCCGGGAAATTGTCCACCAGGGAGAGCCTTACGGCGTCCCAGGCATGCCCGTCAAGGGAGGCATCATGATCTCGCGGCGTCTACAAAGGCCGATAACCATCGCCTTCATGCTCGTTACTCTCCTCCTCACCTTGATCGGCGCCGCCGCGCAATCGCTCGACCCGGCCATGACGGCGCTCTGGGAGCGCACCGATCGGCCGGTGGCGAATCAGGAGGTGAACCGCTCCTGGCTGTGGGGCCCGCAGGCCAACCACATCCTCTATGAGCCCTATACGTTCGCGCCGCTTGAGGGCGGTCAGCGGCTCGTGGCCTACTACGACAAGAGCCGCATGGAGATCAACAATCCGGGCGGTGACCCCGCTGAGGTCTGGTACGTCACCAACGGCCGGCTCGTCTGGGAGATGATGGTCGGCCAGGT
>DATGQR010000156.1:0-4314 GCA_035304105.1 Thermomicrobiales bacterium
TGAGCCTGGACCCACCCACCCCGCTGTGGGTCGACGCCGCCGCCTTCGAGCGCCGCGCCGCCGAACTGGCCACCTCCAACGACCCGGCCGCCTTTTACCCGGTGCTCGACCTGTACCGCGGTGATCTGCTGCCCGACGACCTCTACGAGGAGTGGGCCGCCGATCGGCGCACGGCCCTGCGCGAGCTCTACCTGGATCTGCTCGACCGCCTGGCGGCGCTGCACGCTGAGCGGCGCGAGGCCACGCCGGCCATCGATGCGCTGCGCCGCCTGGTCGCCATTGAGCCGGACCGCGAGGAGGCCCATCGCGCCCTGATGGAGCTCTATGCCCTCACCGGCCGCCGCCAGCAGGCGCTGCGCCAGTACGAGCGCGCCCGGGAGATCCTCGAGCGCGAATTGGAGCTCGAGCCCGAGCCGGAGACCGACGCGCTATATGCCGCGATTCTGGCCGGGGACTTCCCGGCCGAGACCTGGGGGGCCGAAGCTCCGCCCGAGCCGGCCACCGCGCCGCGCCTGGAGATCGTCGAATCGATCGCCGAGTTTCTGGGCCGGGCGGGCGACTTCGTCGGTCGAGGCGAGGAACTGAGCAAGCTGCAGCGCGCGCTGGAGCGAGTCGTCGCCAACCAGGGACAAATCATCCTGATCGCCGGCGAGCCGGGCATCGGCAAGACGAGGATGTCCGAGGAGTTCTTGCGCTATGCCGGCGCCCAGGGCGTGCGCACCCTTTGGGGGCGCTGCTACGAGGGCGATGGGGCCCCGGCCTACTGGCCCTGGGGTGCAGATCGTGCGCGCGTATCTCGAAGGCCGCACGACCGCCGAGATCCGCACCGTCATGGGCGCCGGCGCGGCCGACATCGCCCGCATCGCGCCGGAGCTGCGCGAGCGCCTGCCCGATCTGCCGGAGCCGCCGCCGCTCGACCCGGACGGCGAGCGCTTCCGCCTCTTCGACAGCATGGCGACCTTCCTGAAGAGCGCCGCGGCCCGGGCGCCGCTGGCCCTGGTCATCGACGACCTCCACAGCGCCGACCGCTCGTCGCTGCTGCTGCTCGAATTCCTGGCGCGCGAGATCGCCACGGCCGGCCTGCTGATCGTCGGCACCTACCGCCACGTCGAGATCGACCGCGGCCACCCGCTGACCCGCACGCTCGGCCAGCTCGCCCGCCACGACGCCAACGAGCGCATCACGCTGGATGGCCTGACCGTCGGCGACATCGCGCGTTATGTTCTGCTGGTCACCGGCCGGGAAGCGCCGGAGGGCCTGGCCGAGGCGATCCACGACCAGACCGAGGGCAACCCCTTCTTCGTCCGCGAGATCGTGGCCCTGCTGATGGAAGAGGAGCGCCTCAGCAATCCGGACGATGTGCGTTCCTGGCGCCTGACCATCCCCCACGGCATCCGCGAGACGGTCGCTCTGCGCACGGCCAGGCTGAGCGACACAGCCCACCGCGTGTTGACCACCGCGTCCGTCTCCGGCCGCGACTTCGAGCTGCCGATCGTCGCCCGCGTTGCCGGCCTTGAAGAGCTGGACACGCTCGACGCGCTGGAAGAAGCCCTCGCCACCGGCCTGATCCTCGAGTCGCCCCCGACTCCCGGCGGCTTCCGCTTCACCCACGCCATCACACGTGAAACCCTCTATGACGAGATCTCCCACTCCCGCCGCCGACGCATGCATCTGCGGACAGGCGAGGCGCTCGAAGACCTCGGAGGGGCGAGTGAAGCGCGTTTCTCAGAGCTGGCGCATCATTTCCTCATCGCCGCCCCGCTTGGGGTAAGCGACAAGGCCATCGAGTATCTGCAGGCGGCCGGGGCTCAGGCTATGACCGCCATCGCCTACGGCGAAGCTGCAGAGTACTTCGAACAGGCGCTGGGGATCCTCGAGGCTCAGCCGGACTTCGATATCTACCGGCAACACGAACTACTGTTGCAAGTCGGCCAGGCACTGCGTAGCGCCGGTGATACCCACAGCGCGCTCGATGCCCACGAGCAAGCGGTAGCGACGGCGCGCCTGCTCGATGACCCGGTCCTCTTCGCCCAGACCGCCATCGGCACAGCCGACACCGCCTTTCAGCTTGGCGACTACGAGGCCACCTACATTCCCCTGCTCGAAGAAGCGCGGGAGCGCCTGGATGGCCGGGATGATCACTTGCGAGTACAGATCCTCGCAGCGCTCGTACGTGATATCGCGGCATCGAATGTCGCGATCCCCGACGGCGCGGAACGCATCCAGCAGATGGTCGAGGAAGCGCTCTCCGTCGCCGAGCGAGCGCAATCAGCTGAGATAACCATGCGCGCCAGGATCGCCAGGCATTACGTGCTGGGCGACGCGGTGAGCAACGTCGAGCGCCTGCGCAATACCGAGGAGATTATCGACCTCGCTCGTGAACTCAATGACCGGGAGCAGCTATTGCTGTGCCATGCCTGGAGGATTTTCGAGTTCATCGAGGCCGGAGAAATCGAAGCCGCCAATCGCGAGAACGATGCCTACCTTGAAATCGCTCGCGAGGTTCGGAAGCCCAGAAACATCTGGGCCGCTACGTTCCGCCAGGCGATGCACGCGCTCGCGCGCGGCGAATTTGGCCGCGCTGAGGAGCTTGCGACCAACGCGCTGAGCATCGGTCAGCGCGCCGCTCCTGTGCAGGCATTCGGCGCCTACGTAACCCAGATGGCCGCCATCTATCGCGAGCAAGACCGCGCATCGGAGATACTGGAGCACGCTTCGCGGGTGGCCGCGCAGCATCCGTCTCTCTCGCACTACGCGATCCTGCTCCACGCGCTCAGGACCGAGCTCGGTGACTGCGACGCAGCAATAGACGAACTGAGCCGGTTGGCCGCTGAGGAGTTCAGGGCTATTCCCCGCAACCTGATCTGGTTACCCAACATCGTCATGCTCTCTGTCGCTGCCGTGAATATCGGCGCGCCTGACATGATTCGCCTGCTCTATGAGCTTTTGGAGCCGTATCAGGGTCGAATCGTGAGTGGTGGCGGTAACGTCGTCATCTATGGCGGGACTTCGTACTACCTGGGCCTGCTCGCCACCGCAAACGCCGATTGGCCAGCCGCGGTCAAGCACCTGGAATATGCACGGGAGCAGCATGCCCGCGTCGGTCTCCGGCCATATACAGCGCACGCCGAGGTAGCCCTCGCTCGGGCGCTGCTGATGCAGGATGAAGCACGGGACCATCAACGAGCAAGCGAACTGCTACGCGCCGCTCAGGGAGAAGCCGAGGCGCTCGGCATGGCGCGGCTCCAACGCCAGATCGCTATGCTCCGGCAGTTCTCCGCGCAACCCGCGGCCTGAACCGCTGCTAAGAAACCGTTAAGCGCGCGTCAGTACGTTGCTATTGCCTGGTGACGTTGAGCGGAGAAAGCAATTCACCATGACAGCCGGTACGCGACAACAACGAAGCGCGCGCCCGGGCGATGCCGGTAACCGCGTCGAGCTGCCCGGCTTCAACCGGGCAATCATCGCAATCGTCGATTCCGGCTTCGATTTGCGACATCCCAATCTGAACTACGTCGATCGCGCGCTGCACTTCAATGCCGAGGAGTACCTGCTGCGTCGCCGGGGCAAATTCGGCTCAAGCTGGCGCGGTCCCTACGACGCCAGTTTCGGGCTGCGCTCGGTACCGCATGGCACCAGCGTCGCTGGCGCGGCCGCGGGGCGCCGGCGAGACGCTCGCGATCCCGCGCTGGACAGCCCCGCGCCGGGCTTTCCGGTCATGCCAATCAAGGTACGCGGGAACCGGAATCCACCTCCGGATCAGGTTGTCGCCGCGATCCACTGGGCCGTCGAGCATGACGCGCGCGTCATCAACTTCAGCTTCAAGGTCGCCGCGACGCCCGCACTGGTGGCGGCCATCGAGTTCGCCTGGGAGCGCGGGCTGGTTCTCTGCGCAGCCGCCGGCAACTACTCGGAGCGCTATCCATTTCGCGGCGTGGACTTCCCGGCCCGGCACCCGCGGGTCATCGCGGTCGGGGCAATCGACCGCCGCGGCCGTCGCAAACGGCCGTATCCACGCCTTTATCTCAACTGGGGCAGCCAGTATGGCGATGAGCTTGACGTCGTCGCGCGCGGCGTCGAAGTTCGCAGCCTCGATGACCTCGGCGTCTTCGGAGCCCTGCCCGGTGACTTCGCCCAGCACAGTGCCGGGACATCAATTGCAGCGCCTCAGGTCGCAGGCCTGGCCGCTCTGCTTATCGGCGCGCGCCCCGAGCTCACGAACCAGCAGGTTCGCGACATTATCGAGGGAACCGCCATAAAGCTCGCTGGCTATCAGTTCAGGCAGGTGCCGGGCAGAAAGTGGAGGTGGAATCG
>DATGQR010000157.1:0-4274 GCA_035304105.1 Thermomicrobiales bacterium
CGCTGCGGTAGTCGAGAAAGCGGCTGGAGTCGGTCGTCCAGATGGCGTCGTAGTCCATGTCACAGGTCAGATCGCAGCCCAATTCGAGGACGTATTTCGAGCCGACCACGATGTTGTTGCGGCTAATGACCGTGCCCACGCCGCTATTGGTCTGCTTCCACACGGTGACGTAGCCCCGCGGGGCGTTGGCGATCAGGGTGTTGTGATAGATGTACTTGGGCCCGCGCCGGCCCTCATCCTCGTCACCCAGCTTGAAGATCCCGGAGCCGCCCCGCACCGGGTGCACGTTGTCGACCACGATATTGCGGAACACGTAGAGCGGGCCTTCGATCGTCGGGGCAAAGGCCATTGCCACGTAGCAGTGGGTGATCGTGTTGCCCCAGACTCGCACGTTGATTCCCACGCCCTCTGGCTGGATACCGTCATCGAAGCAGGCGCCGTCGATGTGGTTGTCGTAGATGTCGACGTCCCGGCTGAATGACTCTTCCGGCGTGTCTTCGGGTCCCCAGCGGAACGCATCCTCGAACCCGCCAGTGACCGTGTTCCCGGTGATGATCAGCCCCTGCCCCGCTTTCCAGGCGTAGACCGCCGGAAAGCTGTGCTTCGCGGTCATGGTCGTGTCGCGGTGAATCACATTATCGTGAATGAGCGCGTCGCGGGAGCCGTCGCGCAGATGGATCGCCGCCGCCACGTCCGGCAGGTCGGTGTCCAGCCCGTAGGCCGGCTCGATTAGCCGGTTGCCCTCGATCACGACGTGGTCAGAGCCGTTTATCAGCGTGATCAAGTTGCGCCCGGCATCCTGAACCGTCAGGCCGGTGAGGCGCACATAGTCAGCATCATCCAGCGTCAGCACGTTGGGGACCGCTCCGGCGCTGCCGGTCAGTATGGCCGCGCCCATGCCGTCAATCGACAGGTAGCTGTCCGGCAAGCCACCGCGCGTCAGGGTGAACGGCCCGATGTACTCGCCCGGCGCCAGGCGGATGACATCGCCCGGGTTGGCGCTGTCCAGCGCGGCCTGGAGCTCCGCGGCGTCGCTCACCTCGATCTCCGCGCCGTTTCCAAACGGCACGCGCTCGGCACGGGTCGTCACCGACTTCGTCACCGCGCCCACGCGCACGTCATAGGTCGTGTCCGGCTCCAGTTCGACCAGCGAGCCGCGCGCCTGGCCATCGTCCACCCATAGCGGGTGACCTTTGCGCCACACATCGCCGGTTTCCCGGTACTCGATCGGCAGGCTTTTCCTGCTCCCGCTGTAGGCGACGTAGACACTGATGCTTCTGATCGTTGGGATCAACTGAATCGACCCCTCCGGCGGTCGTGGCGTCGCCGTCACTGTCGGGCGCGATTCGCTCTCCGGACTCATGCTCGAGCCACTCGCCGTGGCGGTGCCGGAATCACCGATGGCGGTTGCCGTTGGTGTGGGCGCGACGAGCACCCCGTTGGCGGTCGTGAAGGTTGCGCTGATCTCGATGCTGGAGTCGTCGTCGAAGCGGATCACCGCCCCGACCACATGTTCCCCGTCGGCCACCGATCCGGAATCCCAGGGCACGGCGATGGCCTCGGTCCCCCCGCTGAAGTCATACGGCGAGTTGTTTTCCTGCCGGATAAACTCGCCATCCAGATAGAAGTCGACCTGGTCCATGAACGAGTTGTGTGGCACGAACAGGTAGATCTGCCCGGAGATCGTCGCGCCAGCCAGTGGCTGCGGGTCCGAGCGGTCTCTGGCCATGGAGTAGACCAACGCGTACGCCACGATCTCTGTAGGGCTGGCTGGCGCGGTGGTCGAGGTGAGCGCCGGCGTCATTCGCCTGGGAGTTGCCGTCGGCGGGGGCGATGCGAGCGCTGCGCTGGGCTGAGTCGTGGCGCGGCCGGCCGTCGCGTCCTCATCTCCGCCCTCGCCAGGGTCCACCCCGACCAATAGCGCCAGGAACAGGCCGCCGATGGTGATGATCACTGCCAGCAAGATGGCCTCGCGACGACGCATGGCGGTCCTTCCGTTGCGTCGCGGCTCGAGCCCCGGCGGACCGGGCAGCAGCCGTGGCGCTGATCTGCTTCGCGTGCCGGCAACGAGATGTGGGGACAAGTCTCCGCGGCGGTCGACGCCGGGCGCGGCGCCGTCCGCGCGGCGCCCTCAGCGCCGCGAAGTGCCGAAGGGGCCTGAGCTTGCCCGCCTACATCGCCAGGAGCGGCTTGAAGCGGTCTTCATTCTGGTACGGGCCAATTAAGACGAGGTTGAGGTGCTCCGTGCAATAGAGCTCGCGCGCCAGGTCGAGCATGTCCTCGGCGCGCACCTGGTCGATCAGGTCCATGACCTCGCGTGGGGTCTTGATCTCGCCGAAGGTCAGCTCCTGGCCGCCGATCCACGAGGCGACGGCGCGGGAGTCCTCCAGCCCCATCACGATACGGCCCTTGCACAGCTCCTTGTTGCGATGCAGTTCGTCCGCGCTGACGATGTCGTCGCGGAGCTTGCGGAGTTCATTGACGATGGCGCTGATCGTCTCGTCGACGCGCTCCAGATCGGTGCCGGCGTAGATCACGCCCTGGCCGACATCGTTGTACTGGCGGAAGTAGCCGTAGACGGCGTACACCAGGCCGCGGCGCTCGCGAATTTCCTGGAAGAGCCGCGAGCTCATGCCCGACGAGAGCACCGAGTCGATCATCGCCTGGGCGTAGCGCCGCGGGTCCGTGTAGGGAATCGCCGGGTGGCCGATGCAGAGGTGGGCCTGCTCGGTCATGCGGTCGACGATCTGGACGCGCGGGCCGTTGTTGCAGACTTTCGCCGGCGGCCCGTCACCCTCGTGGCCCGGCGCCATGTCGCCGAAGGCGCGCTCGGCCAGTTCGACCAGGCGGTCGTGATCGACGCGCCCGGCGGCGGCGATCACGAGCTGGTCGGGCGTGTAGCGCTGGCGCAGGAAGGCGAGCATGTCGTCCCGGCTGACATTTCCGATCGTTAGCTCGCTGCCCAGGATCGAGCGGCCCACTGCCTGGCCGCACCAGACCAACTCGTCGACCAGATCGTGCACCAGGTCGTCCGGGGTATCGTTGACGCCGCGGATCTCCTCGATGACGACGAAGCGCTCCTTCTCGATCTCGTCCTCCGGGAAGGTCGAGTTGCGCACGATGTCGGCCAGCACGTCGAAGGCGCGCTCCAGGTGGGCGGCCGGTACTTTGGCCCAGTAGTTGGTGCTCTCGCGGCCGGTGGCAGCGTTGATCATGCCGCCGACCTCTTCAATCTCCATGGTGATCATGACCGGGTCCGGCCGGCGCTCGGTGCCTTTGAAGAGCATGTGCTCGATGAAATGCGCGATGCCCGCCTGCTCGTCGGTCTCATGCCGCGAGCCGCTCCCGAACAAGAAGCTGATGCTGGCCGAGTGGACATGGTTCATGCGACTGGAAACGATCCGCAGTCCGTTGTCGAGGGTGGTCTTGCGATAGAACTCGTGACGGTCGTTTCGTATCATCGTCTCTTATTCATCCGTTACTAGTACTGTGATGTTTCGATAGATATTCGATAGCGAAGCTAAGCGCGGCATCCGCGGCTTGCTCGATATTGCCCAGGCGGTCGGATTGGAACCGCAGTTCGCGAACGTCGTCGCCGGCCGGCGTCGAGACCGCTACATAGACTAGCCCGACCGGCTTGCGGTCGGTCGCGCCGCCGGGGCCCGCAATGCCCGTCGTGGCGATACCAACGTCGGCGTGTAGCGCCCGGCGCGCTCCGGCCGCCATCTCCAGTGCCGTCTCCGAGCTGACCGCGCCGACGCTGTCCAGCGTCGCCTGCCGCACTCCGAGCAGATCGACTTTTGCCTGGTTGGAGTAGGCGATCACGCCGCCCATGAAGTAGTCGGACGAGCCGGCGATCAGCGTGATGACATGGCCCACCAACCCCGCCGTGCACGATTCAGCGGTGGCGCAGTTGAGGCGGCTCGCCCGCATCACGTCGCCAAACCGTTTGGACAGGTCGCTGAAGTCGTACGTTTCCGGCAATCTCAATCCTCCGGGCGAGTCGAGCCCGATGCAGTATGAAGCACAGCCCCGGAATGACGCAACAAGCCAATCCTACGTCATTTTCCCTCGATTATGTCCCCTCAGCCGAATCGTCGCCCTTCGACGCGAACGTACACCGTGCCGGCTGACGCCGGGTTCCTGGCAGCGACGAGGAAGCGCGCACCGTACTATGATCCCGCCGTGATTTGTCCGGATTTGTACCAGCGGAGGGATGCGCCTGTGTCGCACGAAGCCAAGCTCGCCGAACTCGGAATCGAACTGCCGCCCGT
>DATGQR010000158.1:0-4062 GCA_035304105.1 Thermomicrobiales bacterium
TACCCGTCCGTGCGCGTGCACAAGTCGGTCAACGCCGAGTTCGCCGAGGAGGCTCCGGAAGAGGTGCTGAACTTCATCCGGGACTACACGACGACCATGGTGCAGAACAACGAGTTCCTGCTCTACATGCATGACAACGACATCGATGACTACGAAGTGGCCGCGATCTGGTTCCTGAAGAACAACCCGGAGTGGCAGGACTGGGTGCCGGTAGATGTGGCCGAGAAGGTCCAGGCGGCGCTCGATGCCGAGACAGTCCCATAGGACTGGGGTAGCTCCTGGTTCGACCAGTAGCGACGGCCGAAGGGAGGTGAATCGACCTCCCTTCGGCCGCCTCGACTGCATGTGGCGCAGGATGACCGATGAACGCACAGGGAAAGGCGGCCGGATGGAAGCACGTGGAGAACGTGAGGATGCGATCCTCTCAGTACGCAATCTGAACAAGGTCTATGGCGAGCCGGAGCATGTCGCCCAGGCCATCAGGCTGATCGAGCAGGGCGCTTCGAAGGAAGAGGTGCGCGCGACGACCGGAGCCGTCGTCGGCGTGCGCGACGTCAGCTTCGACGTCTATCGCGGCGAGTTCTTCGTCATCATGGGGCTCTCCGGTAGTGGCAAGTCGACGCTGGCGCGCTGCCTGATCCGGCTGGTCGAGCCAACCACTGGCGCGATCCTGATCGACGGTGAGGACATCGCCAGGGCGGACCAGAAGAGCCTACGCGAGGTGCGCCGCACCAAACTGGCGATGGTCTTTCAGCACTACGGCCTGCTACCGCACAAGACCGTCTACGAGAACGTCGAGTATGGCCTGCGGACCCGCGGGGTCAAGGAGGAGGAGCGCCGCGAGGCGGCGCTGGCCGCGATCGAGCGCGTCGGCCTGGCGGGCTGGGAGGAATCGCGCCCCGGTTCGCTCAGCGGTGGCATGCAGCAACGCGTCGGCCTGGCCCGGGCGCTGGCCCATAACCCAAGCATTCTCCTGATGGATGAGCCATTCTCCGGGCTGGACCCGCTGATCCGCCGCGACATGCAGGACGAGTTCGCCGCACTGCGCGCCGAGGAGGCGATCACGACCATCTTCGTCACCCACGACCTGGACGAGGCGCTCAAGCTGGGCGACCGCATCGCGATCATGCGCGACGGCGAGATCATCCAAATCGCCACGCCGGCCGAACTCGTCACGAACCCGGCTGACGACTACGTGGCCCGCTTCGTCGAAGGCGCGTCGCCGGCCCGTTACATGACCGCCGCGCAGCTGATGGAGCACGAGATCCCGACGATCCCGCTGGGCGCGTCGATCACTGAGGCGACCGAGTACTTCAACGACCGCAACGTCAGCGCCGCCTTCGTCGTCAATGACCAGAATCAGCTGGCGGGCGTGCTGACCTGGTGGGCCGTTGCCAAACGCTCAGGCGGCACGGTCGCCGACCATCTCGCGCCGGCCGCGACGACGTCGCCGACCACGCGCCTCGAAGACATCGTGCCGCTGGCCGTCGAATCCGATCACCCCGTGGCTGTTGTCGGCGAGGACAACCAGTTGATCGGCGCCGTGCGCCGCCTCGACTTGCTGCAGACGCTGGCGCAGGAACTGGAAGACGACGGACTCAACGGGCGAGGTGAAGAACTCAGCTCGAACGGATATGCCCCGACCGCAGACCAGAGCGAGCTAGAGGCTCAGATAAACAGGACGGCGATAGGAGATTAGTGGCGCATGGTAAGCGAACCCCTTCGAGATACGAGTGAATCCGGCAGTATCGAACTCGTCGAGCGTATCCGGTCGATCCCCTGGCTGGTGTGGGTCGTTGCCGGCTTCGGCCTGGTCTGGGTCTCGACGCGCCTGAGCGGGGAAATACAGTTCCCGTCCGAGGTGCTGGGGATCAGCACGACGATCCCGCTGGCGGACTGGACGAACAGCGCCATCAGCTGGATGACGACTGAATTCGACGCCATCTTCGACGCCATCACGCGCTTCATTCTTCGACGCATCCTCGTGCCAACCGAGAAGTTCTTGATCGGTATCCCCTGGCAGGTGTTCCTGGCTGTCGTCGGCGTGCTGGGCTGGTTCAGCACGCGCAGCAAGCTGACGACGCTAACGCTCGTGCTGCTGATGGCGATGATCGGCTCGTTCGGCTACTGGGAACTGGCGATGATCACCCTGGCGATCATCATCGCGGCGGTGTTCCTCTCGCTGCTCATCGGCCTGCCGCTCGGCATCCTGGCGGCCCAGAGCCAGCGCTTCGACGCCGTCCTGCGCCCGATTCTGGACGGCATGCAGACGATGCCGGCCTTCGTCTACCTCCTGCCGGCGATGTTTTTCTTCGGGCTCGGCAAGGTTCCAGCGGTCATCGCGACGATCGTCTACGCCGTGCCGCCGCTGATCCGACTCACGACACTGGGCATCAAAGGAGTCTCGCCAGCGGCGATCGAGGCGGCCGAGTCCTACGGCGCCACTCGCTGGCAGATTCTGCGCGACGTCGAGATGCCGCTGGCGCTCCCGGCGATCATGGCCGGCATCAACCAGACGACGATGATGGCGCTAGCCATGGTCGTGATCGCCGCGCTGGTCGGCGCGGGAGGGCTGGGTCTGGAAGTGCTGCTGGCCCTCAACCGCCTCGACACCGGCCGCGGCGCCACCGCCGGCCTCAGCATCGTCGCCCTCGCCATCATCATCGACCGCATCACCCAGGGCTTCGCGCGGCGTTATGAGGAAAGCATCAAGTAGGGAACAGGTAACAGGGAAGAGGGAACAGGGAAAGATGGCCCTCACTCCCGGCCGCGGCCGGGGGCGAGGGACCGCCCGGGAATGATCTGGATGTCACGTTGGTTATTGCAGACGAACGGGCGACCTGATAGCGTCTAGGCCTGTCGGTGAGCCGGAATGGGACCGCCCCGGCGGCTGGACTCGCGGATGTGGAGCGCGATGGACCTCCTCGGTGATGTCATCAGCTATATCCGCGACAACCCCGAGCGCGTGCGCGAGGCGATCGAGGTGCATCTCAAGCTGAGCCTCTACGCGCTCGGGCTGGCGCTGCTGATCTTCACGCCGCTGGGCGTGCTGGCATCGCGGGCGCGCAGGTTGGGGCCGCCTCTGATCGGGCTGGTCGGCGCGGCGCGGGTCGTGCCCAGCCTGGCAGTCGTGTTCCTGCTCCTACCGACGATGGGCACCGGGTTTCGCCCGGCGCTAATCGCTCTGACGATCCTGGCCGGGCCGCCGATCATCATCAATACCGATGCCGCGCTGCGCGGCATCGACCGTGCCGTGCTCGAGAACGCGCGCGGTCTGGGGATGACGGCTTTCCAGGTCTTTCGCAAGATCGAGTTCCCGCTGGGGCTGCCGGTCTTCTTGACCGGGGTGCGGACGGCGACGGTCGAGGTGATCGCCAGCGCGACGCTGGCCGCCTTCATCGGCGCTGGCGGGCTGGGGAACTTCATCATTTCCGGCATCACGCTCGTCGACGATCGCCTGCTGCTGGTCGGTGCCTTGCCGATCATCGCGATGACCTTGCTGGCCGAGCTATTGCTCACCGGCCTGGAACGATTGGTCACCCCGCCGGCAGCCTGAGCGCCGGCTCTGATGGGCTATGGATGGCCCGCGAACTCTGGAGGAATTCCCCATGCGACACCGCTGGTTGCTGTTTCTTTCGATCCTGGTATTCGTGCTCCCGCTGATCGCTGCCTGTGGCGACGATGACGACGACGGGGATTCCGGCGTCAGCATCACCGTCGGCTCGAAGAATTTCCCCGAGCAGCTCATCCTCGGCGAGATGTACGCCCAGCTGCTGGAAGCCAACGGCTTCGACGTCGAGCGCAGCCTGAACCTGGGCGGCACGGCGGTCGCCCATGAGGCGTTGACGGCCGGTGAGATCGACGTCTACCCGGAGTACACCGGCACGGGGCTGGTGGCGATCCTCAACCTGCCGACGTCGTCCGACGCCGACGAGGTCTACAACACCGTCAAGGAGCAGTATCAGGAGCAGTTCGACCTGGTCTGGCTTGACCAGACGCCGATGAACAACTCCAACGCGCTGGCCGTGACGCGCCAGTTCTCTGAAGAGCGCGGCATCGTCA
>DATGQR010000159.1:0-4962 GCA_035304105.1 Thermomicrobiales bacterium
CACAATGATCGCCAGGATCCAGGTCATCGGCCGGCGCAGGATGCGCGTCCGCTCGGTCCGTATCAGCGTGCTAAGCGCGACCATGGACCTGTCCTTCCTCCCGGGCCGCGGTCAACTCCAGGAAGCGCTCCTCCAACGCGCTCTCGTGCGGCCGGATCAGATGAACGGCGAAGTTGGCTTCGACCAGCGTGCGGTTGATCTCGGCAGCCAGCGAGGGGTCGGTGGCGACGATGATCCGGCCGTCGTCGACGCGCGCATCCTGCACTCCGGACATGTCGCGCAGCAGCTCTACAGCCGCGTCCGGCCGGTCGACGCCGATCTCCAGCGCGTGCCCCTGGCCGATGATCTCGCTGATCGGGCCGGTCACCACCAGCTTGCCGCGGTTGATGATCGCGACATGGCTGCAGATCTCCTGCACCTCGACCAACTGGTGGCTGGAGAGAATCACCGTCCGGCCGGCCTTCGCGATCTCTTTGAGGAGCATGCGGATCTCGCGCTGCCCGGCGGGGTCAAGGCCGCTGGTCGGCTCGTCGAGGATCAGCAATTGCGGTTGGCCAATCAGCACCGAGGCCAGCCCAAGCCGCTGCTTCATACCGGTCGAATAGCCGCCGAAGTTGGCCTCGGCGCGGTCAGTCAGCCCAACCGTGTCGAGCAGCTCGTCGATCACGGCCGGGTCCTCGACGCCGCGCAGCGCCGCCACGATCTCGAGATTCTTGCGCCCGCTCAGGTAGGGATAGAAGGCGGGTTCTTCGACGACCGCGCCGGTGTTGGCCAGCACGTCGGGCAGCGAAGTGCGGATGTCGTAGCCCAGGATCTCCACTTCGCCAGCATCGGGCGGAATCAGGCCGAGCATCATCCCAATCGTGGTCGTCTTGCCGGCGCCATTGGGCCCGAGGAAGCCAAAGACCGAACCGTGCGGGACGACGAAGCTAAGGTTGTCGACCGCCGTGAAGGCGCCGAAGCGCTTCGTCAGATTTGAGATGCGGATGGCATGCTCGCCGCGGACAGCCACTGTCATTAGGGTTCGCCACCTATCGTCATTCGCTGCCGATAGCTTAACCCATCAACTGATAGCAAAATTCAACCATAGCCGGCACGCTTCGCCGGTCATGCCGCGACCGCAAAGGAGACACGGATGACGGTACATCGCCGGCTGGCGCCACTGCTGGCACAGTTCGACTTCAGCACCGAATCGCTGCTCGGGCGGATCGCCGGGCTGACCGATGAGGAGTATTTCTGGGAGCCGGTCGACAATTGCTGGAGCGTGCGCCGGGCGAGCGACGCGCGCGGCGTGCGGATGTACGGCAAGGGCGAGTGGAAGCTGGAGTTCGAGGCGCTGCCGCTCGACTCTGCCGAGCCTCCGCCGGTCACCACGATCGCCTGGCGGGTGGCCCACCTCGCGACCGGCATGACCCTGCGAGCCGACTGGACGATCGGCACGAGGTCACTGGAGTTCGAGACGGTCGAGATGCCCGGCTCGGCCGCGGCTGGCATCGCGGCGCTGGAGCAGTCGACGGCCTTTTGGCGCGAGGCGCTGACAACGGCCACGACCGACGCCGACCTCGATCAGGTCGGGCGCAGCGGCTTTCCCTGGGGCCTCGACCCGGACCTGCCCTTCATCGACATCGTCTGGTGGGTCAACAAAGAGGTAATCCACCACGGCACAGAGATCGCCCTGCTGCGTGACCTCTGGCAGTGGAGACCATCGCAATGACCGGGGCGCCCTACGACGCCATCGCCCGGTGGTACGACGAGCTGGTGCGCTCCGCGCCGCTCTATGAGGAGATGATTCTCCCGGCGATGCTCGAGCTGGCCGGCGACGTTGCCGGGAAGCAGGTGCTCGACGTGGCCTGCGGGCAGGGCATGGTCTCCCGGGCACTGGCCCAGCGCGGCGCGCGCGTCACCGGGGCCGACATCTCGACGAAGCTTCTGGACCTCGCCCAACGCTACGAGAACGAAACGCCGCTCGGCATCCGCTACGTCCACGACGACGCGCAGACGCTCGCAACCTTCGAGGATGCGGCTTTCGACGGCGCGACCTGCGGCATGGCACTGATGAATGTCGACGACCTCGACGCCGCCGCGCGGTCGATCCGGCGCGTCCTGAAGCCGGGCGGCTGGTTTGTCGCCGCCATCACCCACCCCTGCTACCAGACGCCCGCCAGCGAGTGGGTCGAGGACGAGCGCGGCCCGGCCCGCCTGGTGCGCGGTTACTTCAACGAGGGTTACTGGGAGTCTGCCGATGCCGACAGCGTGCGCGGCAAGGTCGGCGAGCACCACCGCACGCTCAGCACCTACATCAACACCTTCGCCCGCGCCGGCCTGCTCGCCGAGCGCCTGTCCGAGCCCATCGCCACCGGCCGCCGCGCCGCCGAGGTCCCCGGCAACCTGGAGGCACCGTCGATCCTCGTCGTGAGATGGGCGCTGCGGTGACGGATCAGGTCCCCTCTGAGATGTCCAGATCCCCGATCCAGATCTCCTGATCGAAGCGGCCGGCCAGCGCGTTGCGAAGGCGTTCGTCGGCATGGACGAGTCGAATCTGACTCAATCAAATTCCTCGTCGCGCGCCATATGTTTGAGGTCCGCGGTGGAAACGTCCATGGGACCATATTTCCTCACGAGGGCTTCCCGTCGGGAGAGGATTTGAGCCACGAGCTTCCTCCGGCGGATCCGCTCTTCCAGCGAGATCGGGGAAGGGACCGGCGGTGAGCCAGGAGGGAACTCATGTATTGTTCCTGCGCTGGGATCACGGGATCAATCGATCCGGCTTTGACCACGAGCATAATGTCGTCCCAATCACCATGGGGCAAAGCATACCGTTCGGAAAGCTGCGCCCGCCTTCTTCGAACAGGAGCGTGAGTCAAGTCGTAGCGGTCCTCACGCCACGAGTCTCACTGGCGCGGCTCCGCGCGCTCCGGACCGCCAGGCCGGTGTTGACCAGGAATAGCAGCAGGGCAATGGCATTCAGCAGCCCACCCCACTGGCGCAGATCCCACCAGCGTTCCAGGTCGCTCGCCACCCTTACGATCAGTGACAGGTGCAGCAGCGCCAGGTGCGCGTAGAAGCGCCGGGTGAACGGCACGTCGATGCCAGTCAGGGCCGGGAAGATGATAGGGGCGTGGACGAAGATCATCGAGAATACGAAGCCCAGCAAGATCGTGTGCAGGAGCGCGTCGTAGGAGAGGCCACCGAAGAAGGCCGTCGCCGTCAGCGCCAGGAGCGCCGCAACCACCATCCAGAGATAGCCAGCGAACAGGCCCAGCGCGATGAAGCGCGGCAGACCCGGGCGCCGCACCGTGCGCCGCGCGATGTCGAAGCGCATCAGCCAGAGCGCGAGCGCCAGCAACCCGATGCCCATAATGCGCCAGCCGATCTGGAGGTCCAGCGCGCTGGCGATGAGCCCGGCGCAGAACAGGGCCAGAGCGAGCGCGAACGTAGCCAGCACGGCGCCGGATGGCCGCGTCAGCCGGTTGAGTTCCAGACGCTCGCCGACGATCGTCAGGACGAGAAACCCAACCCACCAGGGGATGAATCGCGGGATCTGCCAGTCGGCGACCCAGAGCGCGTTCCCGACCAGCCAGGCGAGCGCGCCGAGCGCCATCGTCACGAGGTAGAACTCGACCTGCCGCGACAGGAATACCCCGAAGATCGCGACCAGCATGACGCTGGAGGCGGCGATGAGCAGCGGGCCGGCGGGATCTGGGAACCCGACGATCAAAGCGGTCGACCCGAGCGCGCTCAACAGCGGCGCCCCGTACCCCCAGCCCTTCGCCAGGGCCACGGAGCGCTCCAGGCTGATGACGGTTCCCAGGAAGCCGGAGATCATCAGGGGGCCGTGAACGGCAGACCAGGACGTCTGCTGGAACGGAAGATCCCAGCCGATACGAGCCAGCCCGGCCCAGACGCCGGCCGCCAGGCCGAGGAGGGCGAGGAACATCAGCGGGAAGCGCAGACGGATTCGATTCAGGTCGCGGACCCCGGTTTCCAGGTGCCCCGTTGCAACCCGGCTACCACCTCGGCGTGGTCGGAAGCGGTCGGCGGTGGTGTCACGATGTGGAGCACCACGAGCCTGCTCTCGGCCAGGACGCCGCGCGCCTCGCCGGCCGCGGCGAAGGCGACGTCGCCGGGTGCGACCTCGCGCTCCTGCTCGCCTACCTGGATTCGCCCCTGGCCTTCGAGCACATACAGGGTGACGTCGACGGGCGGGCTGTGAACCGGGATGAACTGACCGGCCTCGAAGCACGCCAGGACAACTCGCGTGCGCTCGCTCTCTGCGAGGACGATCGGATTGAAGCGGTCATCCTGGAATGCGACGTAATTCTTGTAGGAACCCAGTAGCGTTGACATGCTGCTTCCCTCTTTATGAGGGACGGTACCACATCAGGCGCTCTGCTCGGGCTTGTACGTTCCCGGAACGGTGTGGAAGGCCACGGCCAGCCGGTTCCAGCCATTGATCGCGATGACGACCATGGTGAGATCCACCAGTTCCTTCTCCGTGAAGTGCTGGCGCGCGTGCTCGTAGACAGCATCCGACACCGGTCCGCTCGGCAGCAGCGTGACGGCCTCGGCCCAGTCCAGCGCGGCGCGCTCGCGCTCGGTGTAGAAGGGCGTCTCCCGCCAGGCGGTCAACGCGTAGATGCGCTGCTCCGTCTCCCCGGCGGCGCGGGCGTCCTTGGCGTGCATGTCGAGACAGTAGGCGCAGCCGTTGAGCTGGGACGCGCGCAGCTTGACGAGTTCGATCAGGCTGGGTTCCAAATCGCTGCCGTGGACGTAGTCCTCCAGGCAGTGCATGGCCTCGACCGCGCCCGGCGCGACCTTCCCATACTCAATGCGTGGCTCCACGTGGACCTCCAGGGTTGGAGTTTGTAGTTAGGGAACAGGTAACAGGAAACAGGGAAAGACCAACTCCTCGCAGTCTCGTTCTTCACTGTTCCCTGTTACCTCTTCCCTGTTCCCTACGGT
>DATGQR010000160.1:0-5370 GCA_035304105.1 Thermomicrobiales bacterium
CACACTCACACCCCTCCTACCCCCATGCTACCGCCGCCGGTCCCCCATCCGGCGGCGGACCTCTTTTTTTGGGGTGGAAAGTTCGAACCGTGTGGCTTTCCGATCCAGGACTTCTAGCCGCCCATGTGTTCATGAGAGCGCCATTCCCTGACTATCTCAACGCTCCGCGCCGGTGATACCGAATGCAGTGAACGATGACGGAGGGGGCCGGGTGGTCCTGCTGCACGTCTCACGGTGGCGACTCCTCGGCAAGCCATTCCGCGTTACCCGCTCTCCGGCGCGGTAAGATGGCCCGCGGAACGACCACTGGGATGCGGCGTTGAGAGGCGGAGACGGCGTGGCAATCGATCCGATCACCCTCGAAGTCATGTGGAACCGGCTGATCGCCGTGGTCAACGAGCAGGCCACCGCGCTGATGCGTACCTCGTTCACGACAATCGTGCGCGAGTCCGGCGACCTCTCAGCCGGCGTCTTCGACACCAAAGGCAACATGATCGCTCAGGCCGTCACCGGCACGCCCGGCCACATCAACGCCATGGCCACCTGCATCCATCACTTCCTGGCCGTCTACCCGGCCGAGTCGCTCAAGCCCGGCGACGTCCTGATCACCAACGATCCCCAGAAGACCTCCGGGCATCTGCACGACTTCACCGTCATCACGCCGATCTTCCAGGGCGAGCGGCTAGTCGGCTTCTTCGGCAACACCTGCCACGTCCTCGACATCGGCGGGCGTGGGCTGACGACCGACGCGCGCTCGGTCTACGAGGAGGGCCTGTTCGTCCCGATCACCAAGCTCTATGACGCCGGCCGGGCGAACAGCGAGCTGCTCAAGATCATCGCCGCCAACGTGCGCACGCCCGAGCCGGTGCTCGGCGACATTCACGCCCAGGTGGCCGGCAACGACGTCGGCGGCCGGCGCCTGCTCGAGTTCATGGACGAGTTCGGGCTGGAGTCGATCGACCCGGTCGGCGAAGAGATCATCGCCCGCTCCGAGCGCGCCATGCGCGAGGCGATCGCGAAGCTGCCGGACGGCACCTATGAGAACGTCGACTACTCCGACGGCTACGAGGAGCCGGTGCGGATGCAGGTCAAGATCGACAAGCGCGGCGACGAGCTGTGGGTCGATTGGGCCGGCTCCAGCCCCGAGAGCAAGTACGGCATCAACGTCGTGCTCAACTACACCCACGCCTACACGACCTACGCCCTCAAGTGCGCGCTGGCCCCTGAGGTGCCGAACAACGAGGGCTCCTTCCGGCCGGTGCACGTCAGCGCGCCCGAAGGCTGCATCCTCAACGCCCAGCACCCCGCGCCGGTCGGCTCGCGCTCGATCATCGGCCACTTCTTGCCAGGTGTCATCTTCGGCGCGCTGGCCAAGGCGATCCCCGATCAGGTCATGGCCGACGGCGCCGCCAACATCTGGATTAACCAGTTCACCGGCGAGATTGACGACAGCAACCGCGCCTACACCTCAGGTTCCGGCGCGACGCGCACCTGGACCTACGTCTGGTTCTCGGCCGGTGGCACCGGCGCGCGCCCAAACAAGGACGGTATTGGCGCGACCGCCTTCCCAAGCGGCATCTCCGGCGTCCCGGCCGAGGTGATCGAGCAGCTGTCGCCGATCATCATGCACAAGCGCGAGTTCCGCCAGGATTCCGGCGGCCCCGGCAAGTTCCGCGGCGGGGTCGGCCAGATCATGGAGGTGTCGGTGCGGGGAGATCGGCCCTATACGCTCTCGCCGCTCTTCGATCGCACGCGCTTCGCGGCCGACGGGTACGCTGGCGGCAAGCCCGGCGCGCTGGGCGGCATCTCGACCTCGACTGGCGAAGTGCTGGAAGGCAAGGGCGAGCGCGAGTTCCCGCCCGACGTGCGCGTCATCCTCGACCTGCCCGGCGGGGGCGGCTACTTCGACCCGCTGGAGCGCGACCCGGAAGCGGTGCGCCGCGATGTGCTGGACGGCCTCGTTTCGCTTGCGGCCGCCGAGCGCGACTATGGCGTGGTACTGGACCCGGATACGTTCGAGATAGAAATCGAGGCGACCCGCGCAGCGCGGCAGGCGGCAAAGTCCGGCTCAAGCGCCTGAGAGCCGCCGCGTTTTTCCCGTGTGGACGGGAATCTTCGCCGCGATCGCTCCGAGCCAGTAACTGCCGGGCACGGAATTCCACTCCAGGTCATACAGTGTACCCAGCATTAGGCTCTTACTTTCCTGTACAGTTGGCGCGCGAGTGGGCGCTGTCGCCAACGCGGGCCGCTCAAGCTTGTTTGATGGATCGACCGCTCCCGCGTGCCGGCCAGTGTGTGCCCGCTGATGGTGCGGGCTGGATCGGCTGAGTGGATCGCCGCGCCGGCGGTGATCCGGTTTGGTGTCCGCGCACGATTCGCCTGCGGCGCAGCGCGCCCGGCGCTTCAAAGGCAGCCCAATTTCCGAGCCCCTCGCGCATCTTCACCGCTCGATTCCGGCAACAGTGGGAGCACCCGTGTGTGGATGTCGTTGCAGCATCGCGGCGTGTCCGCTACCTGGAAAGACCATGAGGAATAGCCCATGACCGACAAACTCACGTCGCTCGATGAGCTGCGCGCAGCGGCTCTGAGTGGCCGTATCGGGCGCCGCGACCTGCTCCGGCGCGCGCTGGCGCTCGGCTTGACGGCTCCGCTCGTCGCCGGCTTGCTGGCCGCGTGCGGCGACGACGATGACGACGATTCCGATGCCGATGGGGACGCCGGCGGCGGCGCGGCCACCGACACGCCGGCCGACGAGGGCGACGCGGAGACGCCCGCTGATGAGGACGCCGAGGCAACCAGTCCTGAAGAGGACGAGGACGAAGATGGCGCCTCACCCCCGGTCGGCGGCGGCCAGCGGGGCGGTGGCGGCAAGATCACGCTGCTCTACTGGCAGGCTCCGACCATCCTCAACGTGCACCTCTCCCAGGGCACCAAGGATGACCACGCCGCCCAGGTAGTGCTCGAGCCACTCGCCTACTTCGATGCCGATTCCAACCCGAACCTCGTGCTCGCCGCCGAGTGGCCGTCGATCGACAACGAGACGCTCGACCCCGATGGCATGTGGGTCATCTGGAAGCTGAAGGAAGGCGTCGTCTGGCACGACGGCGAGCCCTTCACCGCCGAAGATGTCGCCTTTACCTACGAGTACGTCTCGAACGAGGACACCACCGCTACAACGCTCGGCACCTACCAGCCGATCGAGAGCGTCGAGGTCATCGACGAGTACACCGTCCAGGTCAACTTCATCGAGCCCAACCCGGCCTGGTTCGACCCGTTCGTCGGGACGGCCGGCGCGATCGTGCCCAAGCACATCCTCGAGGGCTCGGTCGGCGCGGCGGCCCGCAACCACGAGTTCAACCTCAAGCCCATCGGCACCGGCGCCTGGAAGGTGCGCGAGTTCCGCCCGGGCGACACCGTGCTCTACGAGATCAACATGGACTACCACATGGAGGGGCTGCCCTTCTTCGACGAGGTCGAGATCAAGGGCGGCGGCGACGCGCCCTCGGCGGCTCGCGCCGTCATGGTGACCGGCGAGGCGGACTGGGCCTGGAACCTGCAGGTCGAGCCGCAGATCCTCCAGCAGATGGAGGAGGGCGGCCAGGGCGTCTTCGTCGGGATCCCGGGCAACAGCTCCGAGCGCATCATGATCAACTTCGCCGATCCCAACACCGAGGTGGATGGCGCCTTCTCCGAGCCGACGACCCAGCACCCCATCTGGCAGCACCATGAAGCGCGCCAGGCGCTCAACCTGGCGATTCAGCGCGACCTAATCACCCAGCAGCTCTACACCCAGGCGGACGCCCCCACCGGCGACAACCTCAACGTGCCGCCGGCCTTCAAGCTGGATTGGCCCTGGGAGTACGACCTCGACCAGGCCCGCGAACTGCTGGCCTCGATCGACTTCCCGGATGCGTTCGACAACACCAACCTGCTCTACTCCACATCGGTCAACTCCGTGCGCCAGAAGACGCAGGAGATCGTCAAGGCCGATCTGGAAGAGCTGGGCTTCACCGTCGAGCTCAAGAGCGTCGACTCCGGTGTGTTCTTCTCGTCCGATGCCGGCAACCCCGACACCTACGGGCACTTCTACGCCGATATCCTGATGTACACCAACGGCCCCGAGTCGCCCTACCCGATCGCCTGGGCCGAGCGCTATCGGGCGGATGACATCGCCCAGAAGGCCAACAACTGGTCGGGGACCAACATCACGCGCTGGAACGAGCCGCGCTACGACGAGCTCCACGACCAGGCCAAGGTCGAGATCGATGAGGATCGCCAGATCGAGATCTGGCGCGAGATGTTGACGCTGGTCAACGAGGCGATCGTCGAAGTCCCGATCGTCTGGCGGGGTGACCCCGCGGCGGCGTCTACGCGCATCCGCTACAACAAGCTCGGTCCCTGGCAGCCGAGCCCGATCGATGACCTCAAGTACTGGACGCTCAACGA
The DNA here is from genome assembly GCA_035304105.1 of Thermomicrobiales bacterium. Lineage (GTDB taxonomy): Bacteria > Chloroflexota > Chloroflexia > Thermomicrobiales > CFX8 > JAUIIK01. The sequence goes on from DATGQR010000160.1 coordinate 4,447, forward strand.
CGAATAGCGCTGCCGGCTTGGTTAGCGCGCTCTGACGGCCGGGGGGGTCCAACCCCGGCCGTTTCTCTTTTTCCAGGCGCGCGTGGGGCATCGGATTCTCCCCGCAATCCGGTCCATAGTTGGCGAGCATCCACATTCCCATATTTCTACGTATACTGAGCATATAGGCGAAGAGAATACACCGGTCGTGCCTTGCGCGGTTTTTTGTCTCGCGGCAGAGCGGCCGTGTTGTTGTGGGTTGTTGGAGAGGAGGTGTGGATCCAGCAGGATTCCACGTTGCAGCCAGCCGCAGTGGCGCGTACATGCTCGCCGGGCAGCCTAGTGGGGAGTGTCTGGAAAAGGTTGTGCGATCCCGATCGGTGAATGCGCCTGGGCGCCTCCGGCCGAAGGGAAGCATGGCTCGAGTTTGTTCGTCGTTCGCCTACCACCGCGAGCCGGTTACCCATATGCACACGTTGCGTGTAAACGCGATCACGGAGGAGGATAGATGCCTCAGAAGAACTTCGCTTCGGGACTGGAGGAGCTTCGCTCGAAAGTTCTCGCTGGCGAGTTGAGTCGTCGGGATGTGCTCAGGCGTGCCCTGGCCCTCGGCCTCAGCGCGCCGGTTATCGCCAGCCTGCTCGCCGCCTGTGGCGATGACGATGACGATGACGACGACGACGGCGCCGCTGCCGAGCCGACCGCGACCAGCGCGCCGGAGGAGGAAGAAGAGGAGCCCACCGAGGCGCCCGAAGAAGAAGAGGAAGAAGAGCCCACCGAAGCCGAGGAAGAAGAGGAGCCCACAGAGGCGGCCGAGGAAGAGGAAGAAGAGCCCACTGAGGACGAGGGCGAACCGGCTGGCGAGGCCGGTGGCGGCGGCAAGATCACGCTGCTCTACTGGCAGGCCGTCACGATCCTCAACCCGCACCTCTCCCAGGGCACCAA
>DATGQR010000161.1:0-5764 GCA_035304105.1 Thermomicrobiales bacterium
AGGGAAGGTTCCACGTATTGGGTTGCACGGTCGGGGGCGGTGGATGAAGAATCTGCTGACTCCTTGACACCACCAGGGGATGGCATGTCTAATTCCGACCCGAGAACTCAGGATTGCAGGGTGCGGGGCGCCGCGCCCCGCCGCGGGGAGGAATGACGATGGCATTGAATGACCGGAATCTGACGCGCCGGAGCTTGCTGCGCTACTCGGTGGCCGGCATGTCGGCCGCCGCACTGCCCTGGCTGCTGGCAGCCTGCGGCGGTGACGACGATGATGACGACGAGCCGACCGCCACGCAAGCGGCCGGCGACGACCCGACGCCCACCGAAGATAGCGCCGCGGACGACGAGACGCCGACCGAGGCGGAGGAGGACGACGCCACCCCGACGGAAGCTGGCGAGGCCACGGCGACTGAGGAGGAGGACGAAGAGACTCCGACCGAAGAAGAGGAGCCGACCGCGACCGAAGATGAGGCGGACGAGACGCCGACCGAGAGCGGCGCGAGCATCGGCGGCAGCCTGGTGGTCTACTCCGGCCGCTCCGAGGAGCTGGTGCGCCCGATCATCGAGCGCTTCGCCGAGGAGACCGGCGTCGACGTGCGCGTGCAGTACGCCGGGACCGCCGAGTTGGCCGCGACGCTGCTCGAAGAGGGCAGCAACACACCGGCCGACGTCTTCTTCGCGCAGGATGCCGGCGCGCTTGGCGCGGTCGCCCGCGAAGGCATGTTCGCAACCCTGCCGGACGACATCCTGGAGCTGGTCGAGCCGCGCTTCCGCTCACCGGACGGGCTCTGGATCGGCATCAGCGGCCGGGCGCGCGTGGTCGTCTACAACCGCGAGACGGTCAGCGAAGAGGACATCCCCGAATCGATCCTGGACTTCACCGATCCCCAGTGGGAGGGCCGCCTCGGCTGGGCGCCGACGAACGCCTCGTTCCAGTCCTTCGTGACCGCCCTGCGGGTGCTGGAAGGCGACGACGTCGCGCGCGAGTGGCTGGAGGGCATCCGCGACAACGGGGTGACCGAGTACTCCGGCAACTCGCAGATCGTCCAGGCGGTGATCGACGGCGAGATCGACGCCGGCTTCGTGAATCAGTACTACCTCTACCGCTTTGAGGAAGAGGCCGGCGGCGAGACGGTCGCGGCCAACCACTGGTACACCAACGGTGACCCGGGCGCGCTGGTCAACGTGGCCGGAGCGGGTATCATCGATGGCGCTGAGAACCAGGAAGCGGCCGAAGCGTTCCTGCGCTTCCTGCTCAGCGAGGAGGGCCAGACCTACTTCGCGGAAGAGACGTACGAATACCCGCTCGTCATGGGCATCGAGGCCGACCCGCGGCTGGTGCCGTTGAGCGAGATCGACACGCCGGATATCGACCTGTCCGACCTCGACGACCTGGAAGGCACGCTCCAGCTGCTGACCGAGGTCGGCCTGCTCTAGCACGGGTCACCGGCGCCGGCGAGCGGGCCGCGCCCCGTGCGGGCTAGATCGACCTGCGAAAGAGCATGCAAGCAGCGCGGCGCCGGGAGCGATGGAAGGGCAGCGAGTGGTTCGCCATCAATGGCGCGCCGCCGCTGCTCTGGCTCCCGGCGCTGCTCGTCTCGCTGGCCGTCACCCTACCGATCGCCTACCTCTTCATCCGCGCCTACGAAGGCGGCGATGACGTCCTGCGCCTGATCTGGCGCGCCCGCACTCTTGACCTGCTACGCAACACCGTCGTGCTGGCGCTGATCGTGACGGCCGCGTCGGTGGCCATCGCGCTGCCCTACGCCTGGCTGGTGCAGCGCACCGACCTGCCCTGGCGGCGCTTCTGGGGCATCACCGGGATGCTGCCGCTGGCGATCCCCAGCTACGTGGGCGGCTACGCGGTCATCGCCGCGCTGGGGCCGCGCGGCATGCTCCAGGGCTGGCTGGAGCCGCTGGGCGTCGAGCGCCTGCCGGAAATCTACGGCCTGACCGGGGCGTCGCTGACGCTGACGGCACTGATCTTCCCCTACGTGCTGATCACGCTCAACGCCGCGCTGGCGGGGCTGGACCCAGCCTACGAGGAGGCGGCGCGCTCGCTGGGCTACGGTCCCTGGCGCACCTTCCTGTTCGTCGATGTGCCGCTGCTGCGCCCGGCGATCGCGGCCGGCGGCCTGCTGGTCGCGCTCTACACGATCAGCGAGTTCGGGGCCGTCTCGCTGCTGCGCTACGACACCTTCACCCGGGCGATCTACATCCAGTACACCAACGCCTTTGACCGCAGCCTGGCGGCCGGGCTGGCGCTGCTGTTGATCGGCCTGACGGTGATCGTGCTGATCATCGAAGCGATCAGCCGCGGACGGGCGCGCTACTACCGCGTCTCGGCCGGCGGCGGGCGGCCCCCGCAGCGCCTGCGGCTGGGCAGCTGGAAGCTGCCGGCGGTGCTCTTCTGCGCGACGGTGACGCTGGCCTCGCTGGTGGTTCCGGTCGGCGTGGTGACGTACTGGCTGGTGCGCGGCCTGCGGGCCGGCGAGCCGCTGCGCCTGATCTGGGACGCCGGCTGGCACTCGTTCTACGTCTCGGGCCTGGCGGCGATCGCGGCGATCATCGCGGCTCTGCCGATCGCGCTGCTTGGCGTGCGCTTTCCGGGCCGCTTCAGCCAGGCGCTGGAGCGGCTGAGCTACTCCGGCTACGCCTTGCCGGGCATCGTCGTGGCGCTCTCGCTGGTCTTCTTCGGCGCCAACTACGCGCCCTGGATCTACCGCACGATCGGGATGCTGGTGCTCGCCTACACGGTGCGCTTCCTGCCCCAGGCGGTCGGCACGCTGCGGGCGGCGCTGCTGCAGGTCAGCCCCAGGGTCGAGGAGGCGGCACGCAGCCTGGGGCTCTCCGGGCCGCGCGCCTGGGCGACCGTGACGATCCCGCTGGCCTGGCGGGGCGTCCTGAGCGGGGCGGCGCTGGTGTTCCTGACGGTCATCAAGGAACTGCCGGCCACGCTGCTGCTGCGGCCGATCGGCTTCGACACGCTGGCCACGCGCATCTGGGGCGCGTCGGTGGAGGGCTTCTTCGCCCGCGCCGCCGCCCCGGCGCTGATCCTGATCGCGATCTCCGCGGCGGCGATGCTCCTGATCGAGGGAGTCGGCCAACGCCGTGACACCTGACCGGGTTTGACCAGGCCCGGTAACCGAACCAACGAGACCCAATCGCCTGCAGAGAATCCGGGCATTCGCCCGCCGTAGCGGTGGAGACAAGTTCCACCCCTACGGTGTCGGGCAGCCACGGGCCCTGGTTGCGGTCAGGGGATTGGAGATGTGGCGCGGCTTGCGCCGCCTTACTGTCAAACATCGTAAACTTGACCTGGCAGGTAGGGATTGTGCTATACAGGCGCGGGATTAGGGAGAGGAGCAGCGCGGACGATGGGCGAAGGCATCGTTCTCGAAAACGTCACCAAGTACTATCCCGGCGCCAGCCATCCGGCCGTCGACGACCTGTCGCTCGAGATCGAGCCCGGAGAGATCCTGGCGCTGCTCGGTCCCAGCGGCTGCGGGAAGACGACGACGCTGCGGCTGATCGCCGGCTTCGAGCGGCCGCAGGCTGGCGAGGTGCGCATCGCCGGGCAGACGGTCGCCGGCAACACCTTCGTGCCGCCCGAGCACCGCGGTGTCGGCATGATCTTCCAGGAGTACGCGCTCTTCCCCCACCTGACCGTTGCCAAGAACATCGCCTTCGGGCTGCGCGCGCTGCCCCGCCGCGAGCGCGGCCAGCGCCTGGAGGAGCTGCTGGAGATGACCGGGCTGAACGGCCTGGCCGACCGCTACCCCTACCAGCTCTCCGGCGGCCAGCAGCAGCGCGTCGCGATGGCCCGCGCGCTGGCCCCACGCCCGCACGTCCTGCTGCTCGACGAGCCCTTCTCCAACCTGGACACCGAGCTGCGCCTGGCGATGCGCGTCGAGGTTCGCGACCTGCTCAAGAAGCTGGGCACGACGGCGGTGATCGTCACTCACGACCAGCAGGAGGCGATGACCGTGGCCGACCGCATGGCGGTCATGCTCGATGGCCGCATCCAGCAGGTGGACACGCCGGAAGTGGTCTACCACTACCCGGCCAACCGCGCGGTGGCGCGCTTCGTCGGCCAGGGCACCTTCGTCCCGGCGCGCATCAACGGTGACCTGGCGGAGTCCGACCTGGGGCAGTTCGAGCTGCCGGAGCATGGCCCCCGCGAGCAGGTGGATCTGCTGATCCGCCCGCGCGACGTCTCGATCGAGGTCGACCCGGACGGCGTGGCCGTGGTCGCTTCGCGCACCTTCCACGGCGCGGAGACGACCTACGTCGTCCAGCTGCCCTGCGGCGTGCAATTGCAGTCCAGCCAGCCCTCGTACGTTTCGATCTCGCCGGGCACGCGGGTGACGGTGCGCTGCAACCGGGCGCGCCTGGCGGCCTACGACGAGGAGGCGCGCATCGCCCTGACGCGCCCGCTGGGCTTCGGCGGGACGCACGTCGGCTCCCCACTGGAGCTTGACGCGACCGGCATCGTCGCCGCGCCGGGGGACTAGCCGTTCCCGTCCAACTTTGCGAGAGTTCGCCCGCACGAGTTCTGTAGGGGTGGAGCATGTCTCCAGCCTGCGTGTATCAACACCGAATTCAACACGGGCAATCGCCCCGTACCCGTAGGGACGTCACCCAGGAAGTACGGCGTGGGTTCCTGGCCTGAACCGGTTTCCCAGGCGTGATCGGTTGGGACGGGATCCGCCACGACGGCCCTCGCGTTTGTGCGCCACTGACCTCCCGCCCGGGGCAGCGGGGAGGGCGGCTGCGCTATCATCAGGGCCAGGGCGTCACGAACGATAGGCTGGATCGAACTGGTGACTGCAACCCGACAGGCAGGCCTCGACCTCATTTCGCATAGCCTCGAACAGACGCACCGGATGGGGGCCGCGCTGGCGCGCAAGCTCCGCCCGGGCGATGTGCTGCTGCTTAGCGGCGGGCTGGGCGCCGGCAAGACCAGTTTCATCCAGGGGCTGGCGAAGGGGCTGGGGATCGAGGGCGACGTGACCAGCCCCACCTTCACGCTGGTCAACGAATACCGTGGACAGGTGGGCGGCGAGCCGGTATCGCTCTATCACATCGACCTGTACCGGCTCAGCGGCGACGTCGACGAGCTACTGGACATCGGCTTCGAGGAATACCTGGACGATCCCCAGGGCATCTGCGCGATCGAGTGGCCGCAGCGGGCGGCCGACGCGCTGCCGGAGAGCTGGCTGCTGATCGAGATCGACCCGATCGCCGAGACGAAGCGGCGCATCCGCCTGCAGGCCAACGGCGCGCGCTATCAGGAACTCGTCGCCGAATTGCGAGCGGAGGCCGGCCGTGGCCGAAGTTGACGGGCGCACCGGCTGGCTGCTGGCGATCGACACCTCCGCCGAGACGGTCTCCCTGGCGCTGGCTCCGGCCGGGGATGACTACGGCAAGCCGGGCGCGGAGATCACCTGGCGCGCGCCGCGCAACCAGACGACGACGCTGCTGGGCCAGATCGACAACATCCTGCGGCTCTGCGGGATCGAGACGGCCGACCTGAGCGGCGTGGCCGTGGCGATCGGGCCGGGCTCGTTCAACGCGCTGCGCGTGGGGCTGGCGACGGCCAAGGCGCTGTGCCTGGCTCACGACCTGCCGATCTTCGGAGTCGGCACGCTCGACGCCGCCGCGGCCAGCTTCGAGGGCTGGGGCAAGCCGGTGCGCGCGCTGGTCAGCGCCGGGCGCTCGCGGGTCGTCGTCGGGGACTACCGGATCGGACTGCACGGCCT
>DATGQR010000162.1:0-6748 GCA_035304105.1 Thermomicrobiales bacterium
TCGCGGCAAGATGGATCAGGCGCTTCGCAGCATGGGAGCCTCCTCAGTCGCAGTCTAGCAGCCGGTAGCGCGAAAGCAGATCTCGCTCACGCCATCAGGTTGACCTGTCACCTATTCCCTCCGCTCCATACAGCAGCGAAATGCCAGCCCTCTAGCGGGCTGGCATGAAACGCCTTGGATTTTCGGACCTGGATTGCGGTAGGGCGGATGGAAAACGAAGGGCAGACTTTGTCACCCGCAGCGTGGTGTGCTCGCTGAAGCCGCCGCCGGTTCGCTCGTCTACCCTTCCCGCCTGAGAGTGTAGCAAGCAGCCATTTCAGGGCTGAATCGCCTCCAGCTCGTCGGCGATCATCGAGCCAATCTCCAGCGACGATGTCGCGGCCGGCGAGGGCGCGTTGCGGACATGTAGCATCCCCTCGCCCCGGTTGAAGACGAAGTCGTCGACCAGCTTGCCGTCGGGCGAGAGCGCCTGCGCCCGGACGCCCGACGGGCCGGGGTGCAGGTCGGAGAGCTGCAGCTCGGGGATGAATTTCTGGAGCGATGCCAGGAAGCGCCGGCGGCTGAGGTCGCGGCGCATCTCGTCCAGTCCGGTGCGCCAGTGCTGGCGCGCGAAGCTGCGGAACCCGCGCGAGCGCGCGATGCCGGCCAGATCGCCGAGGTTGACGTTGGTGAAGCGGTAACCGGTTCGGGCGAAGGCCAGCACAGCGTTCGGCCCCAGCCAGACCTCACCGTTCATGCGCGGGGTCAGATGCACGCCCAGGAACGGGAAGCGCGGATCGGGTACCGGGTAGATGTTCGTGCGCACCAGATGGCGGCGGTGCGGCGGCAGGGTGTAGTAGTCGCCGCGGAAGGGGACGATCTCCGGCTCGCGCTCGGCGCCGCTGAGCTGGGCAACGCGGTCGGCCCACAGCCCGGCGCAGGCCACGACCAGCCTGGCCTCGAAATCGCCGGAGGTCGTCTTGACCAGCGAGCGTCCGCTGCGACGCTCTAGCCCAATCACCTCGGTCGATATCATGATCTCGCCACCGGCCTGGCGCACGTCATCGGCGTAGGCGGCGGCCACGTCGCGGTAATCGACGATGCCGGTATTGGGCGACCAGAGAGCTTTGAGACCGACGGCATGCGGCTCGATCTCGCGCAGCCGCTCGGGCCCGATCATCTCCAAGCCGGGCACTTCGTTGGCGATGCCGCGCCGGTGCAGCTCTTCGAGCCGGGGCAGCTCGTCTTCCTCGGTCGCGATGATCATCTTGCCGCACAGCCGGTAAGGGATGCCCTTCTCGTCGCAGTAGCGCATCATCCTGGCGGCTCCGGCCACGCAGGCGCGCGCCTTCACCGAGCCCGGCGTGTAGTAGATCCCGGAGTGGATCACGCCGCTGTTGTGGCCGCTCTGGTGGGCAGCGATGCGGTCCTCCTTTTCGAGGACGATCAGCCGCGTGCCGGGCCGGCGTCCCAGCCACTCGCGCGCCACCGCCAGACCGACGATGCCCGCGCCGATCACCACGACGTCGCCACGCCAGTTGAGTCCCGCCGCTGCCGGCGCTTCCCGGGTCGCTACCGCTGTCGCCATCTCCCCGCCTCTCCCTAGACTCGTGCGGGCAAAGTGTAGCCCCTGCGCGTGACCGCGCGGCAGATCGTGATACGCGGCCGGCGGAATAGCCACGTGTTAGGCTCTCCAGTCGAGGAGGCAGGGTCGTTGAGCGAAGAGAGTCCTGGCCGCGAGGAGCAGATCGCCGACATCGCCGTCAAACTCGTGGCATACATCGAAGCGCAGACGGGCGATGCCGTGCCAGCCCCGGCCGACGTGAGCGCCGATAGCCTTGACGCAGCGTTCTCCGCGCTCGACGCCGCGCTGGACCAGCTGACCGACCTGGCAGCCGTCTACGGCGCGGATCGACTCCAGGCGATCGAGCCACTTGTGCTCCCAATCGCCGCGCTGGCCGGTGAGTATTTCGTCCACGGCGCCGGCGCGACCTGGGTCGAGCCGGTGATCGATGCCGACACGACGTTGATCGTGGCCCTGCCCGGCGGCGTGGCCGTCGACCTGACCGGCGCGGTGCGCGCCTCGCTGATGAGCGGTGTCTCCAACCTGCGCGTCATGGCCGCGCGGCTGATCGCCCCGGAGAGCGCGCCATGAGCATCATCGAGCTCACGCAGCTGCAACAGGAGATCCGCACTTGCGATCTCTGCGTCCGGGCCGGGCACATCCCGGCGGCGTACCCGATCCTGCACGGCTCGGAGCGCGCGCGGATCATGATTCTCGGGCAGGCGCCGGGGCCGTCGGCGAGCAAGCGCCCGCTGCCCTACTCGGGCCCGTCGGGGCGCACACTGCGCGGCTGGCTGCAGCGCGCCGGTTTCGAGGAGGACGCGCTCTACGATCCCGAGCGCTTCTACCTCACTTCGGTCACCAAGTGCTTCCCCGGACGCGCGACCAGCGGCAAGGGCGACCGTGCGCCAAGCCGGGCGGAGATCGAGCTGTGTAGCCGGCATCTGGACCGCGAACTGACCATGGTGCGCCCGGAATTGATCTTGGCGCTGGGCCGGCTCTCGATTGGGACGATGGTGAGATCGCTTCGCGCGCTGCCACTTGCTAAGATCATAGGCAGAGCCGTACCGGCGGAATATCCCGCCGCAGCCGGAGCACTGGTGCTCCCGCTACCGCATCCCTCAGGCGTCTCGCGCTGGCACAACGAGCCAGCGAACCAGGCGATGCTGGCAGATGCGCTGCGCTGGCTGGGCGCGGAACGGATACGCCGCAACTGGTAGCAGGGCATCGAACCAGCGGGTACGACGCGGTATCCACTTCAACATCGCTACATAGCCGTCTACGCCTCCCGCAGGAGGCGTGAAAGTGGATCCGGAAGTACCGTCGTGAAACACCTCGAACGCACAGTCCTCGTCATTCTGATCACGCTCGCCCTGGCCATCCCGCTCTCGGTGGTCGCCGCCGGCAACAGCGTCCTCTCTCCCGACGTGTTCGTGACCAATGGCGTCCAGAACGTCGACGCCCCCCTGGCAGAGCCGGCCGTCGCGCTGCTCAACGTGCTCGGCAAGGCGCCGATGCTGCTCGCCCTCAGCGCCGGCGTCGGGGCGCTGCTGCTCTATCACGGGCGGCGCAAGGACGCGTTCTTCGCCGTCGCGCCGGTCACCATCGCTCAGGCGCTCAACTTCGCGCTCAAGAACCTGCTCTCCAGCCCACGGCCGACCGTCGACCATGTGGCGGTCAACGAGTACGCGTCGGGCTTCGGCTTCCCGAGCGGGCACACGATGACGACCGTCGTCTTCGTCGGCAGCCTGGCATTCATTCTGCTGCGCGGCGTCGACTGCCGCTGGCGGCGGGGGCTGATCCTCTCGGCGGCGGCGCTGGTCGCGCTGGCGATGGGCTTCAGTCGCGTGTATGTCGGCGCGCACTGGCCGTCGGATGTGCTCGGCGCCTACCTCTGGGGTACGGCCTTCACGGCCGCCACGGTGCTGGCCTACCGGGCTACGCGCTTCGGGGAGTCGCGCCGCGCCGGGCGCTAAGCTCGGCCCAGACGGCCTCCGGCGACACGTCACAGGCTTCCAACATCACCAGCAGGTGGTAGATCAGGTCCGCCGCCTCCATGGCCAGCGGGCCGGGATCGCCGTTCTTGGCGGCGATGATGACCTCGGCCGCCTCCTCGCCGATCTTCTTGCCGATCTTGTCCACGCCCTCGGTGAAGAGGTAGGTGGTGTATGACCCGGCCGGCATTTCGGCGCGACGCGCGGCGATGACGGCCGCGACGTCCTCGATCACGGCGCTCGTCATCGGGATCTCGACCGTGTCGTCGCGATAGAGCGGCTCGGAGAAGAAGCAGCTGTCCTCGCCGGTGTGGCAGGTAGGGCCATGCGGGATAGCGCGGATCAGCAGCACGTCGCCGTCGCAGTCCGGCCGGATCTCGACGACTTCCAGCACGTTGCCGGAGGTCTCGCCCTTCTTCCAGAGGCGCTGGCGCGAGCGGCTGTAGAAATGGACGTACCCGGTTTCAATGGTCAGGTCGAGCGACTCGCGGTTGAGATAGCCGACCATGCGGATTTCACCGCTCGCAGCGTGCTGGACGACGCCGGGGATCAAGCCGTCGGCATCCCAGCGCAGACTTGACTTCTTCGGCCCTTGCATTACGATCCCTATCTATAGTCAAACACCGCGACTTGACTGACGCTCATCGCGAGCGACGTCCGCACGCCACGGGTTCGAGCGCAAGCCGCGTGACCCTACCGCAGCAGTTGTAATGACTTTGTTGCGCTGCCTGCCGGAAGTGTGTCGCTTTTGTTGTTTGCCTCTCACTAGGATACGGACGTACTTGGACGCACCAAGTGTGGCACGCGACCTCGAGAAGGGGGAACGAAAATGACGCGGCGCAGTGCATACATCCTCACCGCCGCCTCAGCGGCATTGTATTTGTTCTTGACCTGGGCGTTCGCCGACGGCATGTTCGACCTCGGCAACCTTTGGGTGAGCGAGGCCTATACCGAATCCACGATCTTCACCTATCTGCTGACCGCCATTATCCTCGTCGTGGGTATCCGCTACGCGCAGTCGCAGCCGGAGGAGGGCATCGAGACTGCTGAGGAACCGACTCGCGCGCAGACGCCCGGCCAGGTGGAAGATCCCGTCATCTGGCGCCGCCTGCTGGGCAACATGCACTGGGCGCTGATCTGGCTCCCGCTGCGCTTCTTCATCGGCCGCGAATGGCTGGCGGCCGGCGAGCACAAGGTCCGTGACGATGCCTGGATGGACGGTGGCACGGCTCTGCAGGGCTACTGGGAGCGCGCGGTGGCTATCCCGGAAACGGGCCGCCCGGCGATCACCTACGGCTGGTACCGCGACTTCCTGCAGTACATGCTCGACAACGAGTGGTACACGTGGTTCGCCAAGCTGGTCGCGATCGGTGAGGTTCTGATCGGTGTCGCGTTGATCGTCGGCGCGCTGGTGGGCATCTCGGCATTCCTCGGCACCTTCTTGAACTTCAACTTCCAGCTCGCCGGCAGCGCCAGCACCAACCCGGTCCTCTTCGGCCTCGGAGTGTTCCTGGTGCTCGCCTGGAAGGTCGCCGGTTACTGGGGTCTGGACCGCTACCTGCTCCCGGCCTTCGGCGCCCCGTGGCAGCCGGGACGGCTGTTCCGCCAGGGCGAAGCGCGCGAGCCGCGTGCCCCGGCCCGGTCACCGGCCTAGCCAGCAACGCAGCTTCGACTTTGACACAGGGCCCCGATCTCCATCGGGGCCCTTATCGCACCCAGCCGACGATTGCGTCCCCAGCGAAACGGAAACCGACGATGAAACGCACGCTGAAGATCCCCCACCAACGCGTCGAATTCGACACCGGCGAAGAAGGCACGGTCCGGGCGACGCTGACCACCTTATCCGATGGCCGGGCGCGGGGTCGCCTCGCGCTCGCCATGCGCGGGGCCGCGCGCCGCTACCGGGCCATCTGCGGCACGATCCACGAGGATGACCGCGACCAGGGGCTGAGGGCCGCGCTCCAGCTCGAAGGCCTCGCCACGCGCGACGGCATCGGAGAGCTGGCCGAGCTGCGCCTGAGCGACGCGGGGGAGGAGGAGCCGGGCATGGTCGAAGTCACCCTGCGTCGCCTGCCGGACGGCGACCGCATCGCGAGCTTCCGGGCACAGCTCGCCACGGCTTGAGCGCCCTTGCCTAGTCGCTAAACTTGACGTACGCGAACCCCCTCGGCTATCGTGGGCCTCAGGGGCACGATCAGCGGATATCGAGGAGGTTCGCGTGCAGCACATCGACAAGCCGCCGCGCACGTTCTTCCCCACGGCCATCAACACTTACCGCCAGTGCCCGCAGCGCTTCCTGCTCCAGTACGTCCGCAAGGTTCGCCGGCCGCTGCCGTTCAGCGCCGCGCTGGTGAAAGGCGGGGCGACTCACCGGCTCCTGGCCCGTCACGTCGTACCCTACCTGCGGTCCGGCAACCTTCCGGATCGCTTACTGGCCGAGGCGCGCCAGGAGATCGAGGGCGCCAACTACCCGCCACACGAGCGCCAGCACATGGCGCGCGACGCCGAAGAGATCGTCAACCTGACGGTCGCCGGGCTGCAAATGCTGGAGCCGGGCGCGCAACCGCTCCTCGTCGAGCGCAACCTCTTCGCGCTACTTGGCCGCGGACCGGTCGAACTCGGCGCGCGCGTCGACCTGGTCGTCCAGCATGAGGATGCGACCGTCGAGCATATCGACTTCAAGACCGGCAAGCGCCGGCCCGACGACCGGCTCCAGATGCTAATCTCCCGCGTTGTCGTCGGACGCCGCATGGCAGCCGCGCCGCGCATCCAGACGACGCTGCTCTACCTCCAGCAGCGCCAGGCCGACTCGCGCGAACTAGCAGGCCCCGAGTTCCAGGCGGACTGGCAAGCGCTGAAAGCGACGATCACGGAGATCCGCACGACGACGTCATGGCCGCCGGTCCCCGGCCCGCTCTGCGACTACTGCCCTTACAAGGACCGCGACTGCGCCGCCTGGTAACGACCACGTCCTTCGTGTCCCGTCACGACCGGGAAACGGTGCCGCACGCCCCTACAGGTAAACGTGAACGCGGGTTTCAGCGGGCAACATGATCGTCCGCGTTCTGAGGGCAGGAAATACCGGAACTACCGCGTGCCCTTCGGCGCGAAGCCGAGGCCGAGGCGGCGGAGGGAGAGCCAGCGCCCCTGGCCGATGATCAGGTGGTCGAGCAGCTCGATGTCGAGGATGGCGGCGGCGCGCTCGAGGTTA
>DATGQR010000163.1:0-3439 GCA_035304105.1 Thermomicrobiales bacterium
GCGATGTTCTTGCTCATCCACTCGCTGGTCGAGGCGTCGACCACGACTTCGCGCTCGTCCCTGGTCGCCACGCGCACCCGGACCATCTGGCCCATGAACACGACGGAGCGGACGGACCCCTCGACGCAGCCGGACCCGTCCCCCGCCCGGACCAGGTCGACATGCTCGGGCCGGACGCAGATGGTGCAGCGCGCTGCAGCGGGGAAGGCGGCGCTCACCGGCACGGTCAGCCCGTGGCCCTCGATCACGACGCTGCCGTTGCCGGTCGCCCGGGCGGGGAAGCGATTGGTCGTGCCGATGAACTCGGCCACGAAGCGGTCGGCCGGCTGGAGATAGATTTCCATGGGCGAGCCGACCTGTCGGATGACGCCGCGATCCATCACCGCGACGCGGTCGGACATCGAGAGCGCTTCCTCCTGGTCGTGGGTGACGTAGACCGTGGTGATGCCGAGCCGCTCGACGATCGAGCGGATCTCGGCGCGCAGATGCGCCCGGATCTTCGCATCGAGCGCGGACAGCGGCTCGTCCATCAGCATGATCGCGGGGCTCGGGGCGAGCGCGCGCGCCAGCGCCACGCGCTGCTGCTGACCGCCGGAGAGCTCGTGGGGATAGCGGTTCTCCAGGCCCGACAGCTGCACCAGCTCGCACAGCTCGGCCACCCGGCGGGCGATCTCCACCCTCGGTCGGCGGCGCAGGGACAGGGCGAAGCCGATGTTCTGGGCCACGGTCTGGGTCGGGAACAGGGCGTAGGACTGGAACACGAAGCCCAGATCGCGTTTGCCCGGCGGCAGGGTATCGACCCGGGATCCGTCGATGTGCACCGTGCCGGCGTCGGGCCGGGTCAGGCCGGCGATGATGCGCAGCAAGGTGGTCTTGCCACAACCGCTCCCGCCCAGGAGCGAGACGAACTCGCCGCGGCGGACGTCGAGCGACGCGTCCTTGACCGCCGTGATGCCGCCGAACGTCTTGGTGATTCCGCGAAAGCTGAGCTTAGGCATCGCCAACCTGCACCGAAGCGAAGGCCAGCCCGTGGCTACCGGGCTGGCGCCACGATGTTCGGCCGGATCTCTATCCCTCGTACTTCGCCGACCACTCGCGCTTGAACTCCTCGGGGTCGAGGGGCCGGCGCATCTGCCAGAGGTAGACCTCCGAGGGATCGATGCTGCCGTAGCCGGGCACCGCCCCGATGCCGATGTGCGGACCCAGCACGGCGGCTCCGTCGTCGCTGAACAGCCAGTCGAGGAACAGCCTCGCCTCCTCGGGGTGAGGGGCGTTGGCGATCAGGGCCGCGCCCTCCATCACGTTGGGCGAGATCTCCCCGATCACCATTTCGATCGGCGTGCCCTCGCGCATCTGCTGCAGGATGGCGGCATCGTAGGTCAGGCCGATCGCCGTCTCGCCGCTGACCGCCTGCCGGACCGCGGCGCTGCCGCTGTCGTTGTACTGGAAGATGTTCTGGTGGAGGTTGTCGATGAAGTTCCAGCCGAAGGCGTCGAGCAGCGTGGCGAAGATGCTGAGGCCGGTGCCGGACTTGGTCGGTGACGCCACCGTGATCGCGCCCTTGTACTCGGGCTTGATCAGGTCGACCCAGCCCTTGGGCATGGGCAGCCCCCGGCGCTCGAGCTGCTCGGTGTTGACCGCCATCGCCATGATCGTGGCGTTGTGCCCGAGATAGAAGCCGTCCGGGTCCTTGAACGCGTCCAGGACCGCGCTGTCGCTCGGCTCGTACGGCTCCAGCACGCCCGCCTGCTTGAGCTGCTGCAGCGCGATGTCGTTGACCATCCAGACCACGTCGGCCTGCGGGTTGGCCGCCTCGGCGATCAGGCGCTGGGTGATCGGTCCGGTCGACATGTTGACGTTCTGGACCGTGACCTCGGGGTGCGCGCTCTTGAACGCCTCGATCACCTCCTTCTCGATCTGCTCGTTCGACGCCGTGTACAGAACGAGTTCCTGGGCCTGCGCGGCGCTGGTCAAGGCGAGGCCGAGCGCGCCCACCTGCAAAGCGGGAATCATTCGTTTCATCTCTAACCTCCCGTGACGTGTTGCCTCGTGCGAACGGCAGTGGGTCTCTTATTGAGCAATCGTGACGACGCGGTGATCTGCGCCGACGCGCGCGGCCCGGCCGAGACGTGGCCGGAACTCGTCCGAACCGCTGCATTGCCGCGCTTTACGCTATCCGGGTGTGGCGATTCGACCAAACTAGACTTCCTGGGGCGCTTGCCTTAGAAATTCTAGGGCAATGTCGACGGCACGGCAGCTTCCGCCGCTCAACTGGATCCGCGCGTTCGAGGCTGCCGCCCGCCACCTCAGCTTCACCCGCGCCGCCGAAGAGCTCCACGTCACCCCGGCGGCGGTGAGCCAGCAGGTCAAGGCGCTCGAGCGGCGGCTGGGGCTGCCCCTGTTCCGTCGGGTGCACAACCGGCTCCATCTGACCCCGTCCGGGCAAAGCTGGCTGCCCAAGATCACCGCGGGACTGGATCTGATCGCAAGCGGGGTCGAGCCTCTGCCGATGCACGACCGCGGCGGGACGCTGATCGTCCGCACGCCGTCCTCCTTCTCGATCCAGTGGCTGGCGCCGCGCCTCTACCGGTTCCACGCCCGCTATCCGAACATCGACGTCCGGATCTCGGCGCTCGGGCGGGAAGCCGACGGCGACGGTCGGCCGCCGGACATCGAGATCCGCAACGGCATCAGCCCCTGGCCCGGCCTGGAGCGGGTGCTGCTGATGCGCGAGGAGGTCTTCCCGGTGTGCAGCCCCGCCGTGACCAGGGGGCCGCCCGGACTTGGCGCGATCGAGGATCTGCGCTGCCACACGCTGCTGCACGTCAGCGGGTATCGCGAGAATTGGCAGATGTGGCTCGCCGCGGCCGGCTGCGCCGACCTGGAGGTGCAGCCCGGGCTGCACTTCGACCAGTCGGTCACCGCGATCCAGGCGGCGGTCAACGGCGTCGGGGTCGCGCTCGGTCGTTCCGCACTGGTGGCGGGCGAGCTCGCGGCCGGCCGACTGGTCGCGCCGTTCAGCCTCAGGCTGCAGGCGGAGGAGGCTTACTGGATCGCCTGGCGGGGCGAGGCGGACCGATCGCCCGCCGTGCGGGCCTTCCGGGACTGGCTGCTCCAGGAAGCGTCGCTCGACCGAGCCTGAGCCGCGCGGCTCGGCGGAAACCCATCGCCGTGGGTTTTCTGGAGCACCGGCGCCTCTTACCTGGCGGCCTGGACCTGCTCAGGCTGAATGACGTCGCCGCTCTCGTTGCCCCAGGCGTTGCGCTCGTAGGTCACCACGGCCGCGACGTCCGCGTCGCTGAGCAGGCCTCGGAAGGGGAACATGGTGGTATTCGGGACGCCGTTGAGCACGATGTCGATGTGGTTCTCGATCGGGCCGAGCTGAATTACGCCGTCTTTCAGAAAGCCCCGCTCCTCGAGCGGTCGGGTCAGGGCCTCG
>DATGQR010000164.1:0-11834 GCA_035304105.1 Thermomicrobiales bacterium
TGGATCCAGCACGACCCGCGCACCTTCACGCTGGCCTACGTCGCCAACCACCTGGGCACGGCCGAGGGGGTCTACCGGTTCGTGCTGGATTACCTGAAGCAGCGCCCCTTCCTGGCCGAGGACAACCAGATCGTCTACATGGTCGGCGAGATGGACGCGGCGCTGCAGGCCACGCGCACCTCGATGCTCTACGCTGCCTGGCTCTGGGAGCAGGGCCGCTGGGCGGACGCCGAGCTGGCGTCGATGCGCGCGTTGCATACCTCCAAGCAGACGGCGCTGATGGTGACCTCGAAGGCCTTCGACGTCGTCGGCGCCCGCGCCGCGTTCCGCCACCTGCCGGTTGAGCGCGCCTTCCGCGACGTGCGCACCTTCTCGCTTCATTTCCGCGAGTCCCAGGTGCTGCGGATGCTGATCGACGCGCAGCTGAGCGGCGAGTTCCACTCCAAGCAGAAGTACGGCGCCCGCGTCGGCCGCCAATCCTGGGAGAAGCTGGGCCACCCGCGCCCGGCGGCAGGCGTAGGGACTGGGGATTAGCGATGAGTGCCGGGCAGTAGCCAGCGCTCCCATGTCCTATCAGGTGCTCGCGCGCGCAACCGGGCGACCGGGCCGGTCGTCCGGTTGCGGGTATGACGGCGTCGTCAGGAGGCATAGGACCTGGATGCGAACCGGTTGACTGTTGACACCTACGTGATGCGATGTCACCGGGTACACGGGTGGTGTTCGATACGAATCCGTATCTCTGGGTGTCCTTGCAACCGGGGGCCGGGCTCGGGACCACGCGGTGGTTGGTGTTCAATCGCCTGTGAAACGTGGCCGGGTTGTATTGAGGGGCGCGGGGCATGTCCGCGGAGTGGATTGACCGGGATTTCGTTGAAGAGGCGTTCGTGGGCGCGGATTTCTCGCTGCGAGAGCTGCGCGGCTGCCGCTTCTCGGCCTGCTCGTTCCGCTTTGCGAATTTTGGCGAGGCGCGGGTCGAGGGCTGCACCTTCGACGCCTGCGATTTCAGCAACGCGCGCCTGAACAGCTCGACGCACCGCGACACGGCCTATCTGAACTGCCAGTTCGGCAACGCCAGCCTCTTCGGCGCGACCT
The DNA here is from genome assembly GCA_035304105.1 of Thermomicrobiales bacterium. Classification (GTDB taxonomy): domain Bacteria; phylum Chloroflexota; class Chloroflexia; order Thermomicrobiales; family CFX8; genus JAUIIK01. Next base: position 1,093 of record DATGQR010000164.1, read on the forward strand.
TCGTGGGCTGCAAGCTCGTCGGCTCGGCCTTCCCCGAGGCGGACTTGACAGCGCTCGCCATCAAAGGCGGCGACTGGTCGTTCGCGAGCTTGCGCGGTCACGATCTGGCCAGGCTCGATCTACGCGGCGTCTGGCTGATCGAGGCGGACCTCGCCGAGTGCAAGCTGGTGAAGGCCGACCTGCGCGACGCCGACCTCAGCCGGGCCGTACTCTGGAACGCGGACCTGGGCGAGGCCGACCTGCGCGGTGCGACCCTGGATGGCGTCGACCTCAGTTTCGTCAAGCTGAAAGGTGCCAGGATCGACATCGCCCAGGCGATCATCATCGCCGAAAGCCACGGCGCCAGGGTCGAGGTGTAGCTGACCCTGGCGCCGTTGAGTGTCATGTGTGGTTGGTTACGAGCGGCGGCGCGCTGTCCGGCGGGCTGGCGGCGTGAAGCACGCCGAGCAGTAGATCGGCCGCGTCGGGTCGGGCTTGAACGGCACCAGGTCCGACTGCCCGCAGCTGGAGCACACGATCTCGTGCTGCTCGCGCTCCCGCGTTGTCTCCGCGAGCCGGCGCGAGCGGGTAGTCCGCGGCGCCGGAGCCGCTTCGACGATCGTTCGGCTGATGGCCGCGCGGCGGTGTCCGTTGGAGCGACGCGCGCCGTTGTCGTTGCCGAGCAGCTCGCCGGCTCCGTTCCAGCGCACTTCGGTGATCTCGCTCGGCAGCTCGCGCTTGATCTTGCGCCACTTGCCCAGGTCGTCCGCGCTCAAGAGCGTGATCGCCTGGCCCTCGCGCTCCATCCGGCCGGTGCGGCCGATGCGATGGGTCAGCAGCTCCGAGGACTCCGGCAGCTCGACGTTGATCACCAGATCGACGCCGTTGACGTCTAGACCCCGGGCGGCCACGTTGGTCGCCACCAGGATGTCAATCACGCCGGCGCGGAAGTCGGCCATCACCCGGTCGCGCGCGTTCTGCGACAGGTTGCCCTGCAGTGCGGCGACGGGATAGCCCTCGCGTTCCAGCTTGCGGGCCAGGTTGCGGACGCCGTGCTTGGTGCGGCCGAAGACGATCGTCGCGCCCTTGCCGCGGTGATCCAGCAACTCGCGCAGCGCCTCGTGCTTGTTGACGCCGGCAAGGTTGACGGCATAGTGGTCGATCCTGGCGCTGGCCTGCGGGCCAGCGTCGATCGTGATCCGGCGCGGCTCGTGCAGGTACTTACGGGCCGCACGCTCGACCCAGTCCGGCATCGTGGCCGAGAAGAGCGCCGTCTGGCGGCTGCGGTTGGCGTACTTGATGATCCGGTCGACGTCCGGGCCGAAGCCCTGGTCGAGCAGGTTGTCGGCCTCGTCCAGCACCAGGAAGCGCAGCTGGTTGAGCATCAGCGCGCCCTGCTGGAGCAGGTCGAGGATGCGTCCCGGCGTGCCGATCAAGACCTGCGCGCCGCGCCGCAGCGCCGCGACCTGTGGCTTGTCCGAGCGCCCGCCGACGATCGTGACGATCGAGAGCTGCCCGGCGACCTGCGCGGTGACGTCGGCGATCTGGACGGCCAGTTCGCGAGTCGGTGTCAGCACCATGATCTGCACCTGGCGCTGGCGGGCATCGACCCGCTCGATGGCGGGCAGCATGAAGGCCAGCGTCTTGCCGGAGCCGGTGCGCGCCTGGCCCATGACGTCCTCTCCGGCCATCAGCGCCGGGATCGCCGACGCCTGGATCGGCGTCGGCTCAGTGATGCCCATCTGGGCCAGCGCGGCCAGCGTGGCCGGGCGCAGGCCGAAACGGGAAAAGGACGTGGTTGACGGCTGCGTTGCCGTCCTGTCAGTCAAAGTCATAGACATGGAGATAGAGAACTCCCAAACATCCGTAGCAATCGAGTGAATTGTGCAATTGGGAACCTGGCGAACCGGTCGATACGGCTCGCTGCTCTCCCCGCTACGGAAATCTGGGTGGGGATGCGTTGGCGTATCGGCGCGCAACGACTGCGCGTCCCTGCCTCTTACATAACCTAGTATACCACCTCGAATATGACCCCATGCCTGTCCTCACCTGTATCCAGTACTAGCGGTGTACTGTGATAGGCTCTGGACGACGATTAGATCCGCACGGCTGGATACGGGATGTCCCTGTTTCTCTGCTATGCGTCTATGAGGGAGTCCCTATGAACCTCTACGTTGGTAATCTCAGCTTCAACACCAGCGAAGCGAAGCTCCGCGAAGTCTTCGAGGAATACGGCACGGTCACGTCCGCGCGCATCATCACCGATCGCGAAACGGGCCGCTCGCGCGGTTTCGGTTTCGTCGAGTTCGAAGATGATGCCGCCGCGCTCAAGGCGGTCACCGAGCTGAACGGCGCCGAGATCGACGGCCGCACGCTGACGGTCAACGAGGCCCGCCCTCGCGAGCAGCGCCCGCAGCGCGACCGCTGGTAAACCCGAACAGCTCCTAACCGAGCATCGCCGAGCCTCCGACGGCTCCCTGTAGCCCCGGAGGTTTCGCGCTGCCCGGCGCCGATCTCGAGGCTCTGCCTCTACGCGTCGTCGGTTCCGCTATTCCGCCAGCAGCTTTGCCGCGATCGCCAGGCGCTGCATCTGGGTGGTGCCGCCCCCCAGGGTGAACATGCGGGCGTCGCGCGCCATGCGCTCGACCCGGTAGTGGCGCGAGTAGCCGTTGCCGCCCAGTACCTGGATCGCGCTGTTGGTCACGAAGATCGCCGCCTCCGAGGCGAATGTCTTGGCCACGCTGGTCGCGTAGCGCTCCGGGAAGCCGTGGCGGTCGGCCGAGGTCGCGGCGCGCTCGACCAGGCAGGTAGCCGCGTCGAGCTGGATCGCCATGTCGGCCAGTAGCAGCTGGATGGCCTGATACTCGGCGATCGGCCGGCCAAACTGCTCGCGCTCCTTTGCGTAGGCTACGGCGATCTCGAGCGCGCCCCGCGCCAGCCCCAGCGCCACTGCCGACGCGCCGACTCGCTGGCCGTTGTAGGCCGCCATCAGCGTGCCGAAGCTGCCGCGCTCGACGATGACGTTCTCGGCCGGCACCCGGCAGCCTTCGAAGTGCAGCTCCCCCTCTCGCAGGCCGCGCAGGCCCATCGTCGGCTCGCGGTCGCCGATCCTTAGCCCCGGCGTGCCCGCCTCGACCAGCACCGCGCCCACGCCCGGCGCGCCCTCGACGCCGTCGAAGCGCGCGAAGACGAGGTAGAGGTCGCGCTCGCCAGCGCCGGTGATCCAACGCTTCGTGCCGTGCAGCACGACCTCGTCGCCCTCCCGCTCGGCGCGCGTGGTCAACAGGTTGGCGGCCGAGCCCGCGCCCGGCTCGGTGATCGCGATGGACACCAGCTTTTCGCCCCGGCGCACGGCCGGCAGGTAGCGCTGGCGAATGTGGTCCGGCGCGAATCTGTCCAGAATCTGGACGGCGCCGAAGTTGCTGTCGACGACCAGCCGCGCGCTGACCCCGCAGCCGCGCGCGACCTCGGCGATCGCCCGGGCGGCGTCCAGCGTCGAGGCGCCTGCTCCGCCGACGTCGGCGCGCAAGGTCATCCCGAACAGGCCGGCCTCCGCGAGCCGCGCCACATGCTCGCGGTCGACCCGTTCCTGCTCGTCCCAGGCGATGGCGCGCGGCGCGATCTGCTCGTCGACGAAGGCGCGCAGCTGCTCCGGGTTACCGGCGATGGAGGTGGTCGGAGCGGCGGGTTCTGTCGCCATAATGCGGCTCGCTTTCCGTAATCGTGGACGCTGTCCAGCTATTGTAGAAGGTGCTCGCCGGGGCGTTTGCGAAATGGATGATTTCCGCTGATCGGAGTATCATTTCGTGTTTGAGCGGCCGGCACAACGGACTGAATGCACGGGACGACATGGCGGCTACACAGAACGCCCTCCATCAGAGGGCCCATCAATTCCCCATCCTCACGACCAAGCTCTTCGCGCCGACTGCGCGTGCCGATACGATCCGCCGGCCAGCCCTTGAAGCGCGGCTCAGCGAAGGTCTGGCCGCCCGGCTGGTCGTCGTCTCGGCGCCGCCCGGCTTCGGCAAAACCACCGCGATCGTCAACTGGTACCAATCAATCGCCCAGCAGGGCTGGCGCCTGGGCTGGATCTCGCTCGATGCTGGCGACAACGACCCGTCGCGCTTCCTGACCTACCTGGTGCATGGCTTCAAGGTGCTCGACCCCGGCCTGGGCGACGGCGCGCTGTCGATGCTCCAGAGCAATCAGCGCAGCGATCTGCGCGTGCCGCTGACGATCCTGCTCAACGATATCCAGCAGCATCCCGAGCAAGTCCTGCTGGTGCTCGACGATTACCATGAGATCGTCGAGCAGGAGATCCACGATGTGGTGACCTTCCTGGTCGAGCACCTGCCGCCCAACGTCCGGCTGCTGATGACCTCGCGAACCGAGCCGCCGCTGCCGTTGGCGCTGATGCGCGCGCGCCGCGAGCTGCTCGAGATCGGCGTCGATCAGCTGCGCTTCACCGCCGAGGAGGCCGCTTCCTTCCTCAATGGCGTCATGGGGCTGAAGCTGACGCCCGAGCAGATCGAGCGCCTCGAAGCGCGCACCGAAGGGTGGATCGCCGGTCTGCTGCTGGCCGCGCTCTCGATGGGCGAATCGGGCGACCCCGACGCGCACATCGAAGCCTTCAGCGGCGAGCACCATTTCGTCTTCGACTATCTGGCCGAGGAGGTGTTGACCCGCCAGCCGGAGCAAGTCCAGCAGTTCCTGCTTCAGACCTCGGTGCTGGATCGCCTCTCGGCCGACCTGTGCGACGCCGTGACCGGACGCCGGGACAGCCGCGAGATGCTGGCCTACCTTGACGATGGGAACCTGTTCGTCGTGCGCCTGGACCAGAGCCGCACCTGGTATCGCTACCATCACCTGTTCGGCGAATTCCTGAGCGGCCGGCTGCGCCGCGACGACGAGGATGCCTGGCGGCAGGCACACCTGCGCGCCTCCGAAGCCTATGAGCAGCTCGGGCTGCGGCACCAGGCCATCGACCACGCGATGGCCATCGGCGCCTACGATCGCGCCGTGCCCTTGATCGAGCAGACTGGCTTGCGGACGATCAACGCCGGCCGCGCCGGGACGTTGCGCCGCTGGTTCAATGAGCTCCCGGAAGAGGTCATTCGCCAGCACCCCGACATCATGGTGCTGGACGGCCTGGCCGCGTTGATGGATCGCGACTTCGACCTGGTCGCCCGCCGCATCGAGGCGCTGGAAGCCTGTGAGCTGTGCCAGGATCAGGCGTCCCGCACCGCCGCTTTGCGCATCTCCCACTCCCTGCTGACCGGCGACCTGGCGCGGACGATCGCGCTGGGCGAGGAGGCGCTGCCAGCCATCGCCGATGATGACCTCTACAGCAAGAGCATGGTTGCCGTTCACCTGGGCACCGCCTACCGCATGCAGGAAGAGCTGCCGAAGGCTGTCGAGCTGCTGACAGTCGGCGCTGATATCTGCAACGAGATGGGCAATATCCCGGCCTGGCTGATCGCCTCCAGCCAGCGCGCCGTCGCCTGGATGACCCTCGGCGACCTCCGGCTGGCCCACGACGCCTACCGCGAGGCGATCGACTTCGAGAAGCGTCACGGTCTGCAGAACGTCGGCTTCGCTATCGCTTCCCACCTCGGGTTGGCCGAGATCCTGCGGGAGTGGAACGAGCTGGAGGAGGCCGACGAGGTCGTCGAGCGCGCCCTGGCCGTGCTGGCCGGGCTGGACATCCGCGAGGAGCTGGCCACGCGCCTCTACGGGCTGATCGTGCTGACCCGCATCCGCTGCGCCCAGGGCCGCTTCGAGGATGCCCTCCGGATCATTGACATGGCGCTCGAAGAGGCGACTGACCCGATGGTGCTCGCCTGGCAGTACGACCGCATCGCCGCGATTCGCGCGCGGGTGCTGCTGGAGCTGGGCCGGCAGGATGAGGCCGAGCGTTGGGCGGAGCAGATTCGCGCCACCGACCCGCCGCTCAACTTCCACTACGAGCAGGTCTTCCTGATCCTGATCCGCATCGAGATCAGCCGCGGGAACATCGAGGGCGCCCTGGCGCAGATCGAGGCCATCCGCGAGCTGGCCAACAAGGGTTGCCGGCGCCGGCGCTTGATCGAGCTAGACAGCCTGGAAGCCGTCGCCCGCTACGCGGCCGGCGATATGGAGGGCGCGCGCGTCGCTCTCAGCCGCGCCCTGGACTCCGCCGAGCCGGACCGCTACGTGCGCGCCTTCGCGGATGAGTACGGCGATCTGGAGCCGGTCGCGGCCGACCTGTTACGCGACCGGCCGCCGGGCGCGATCTGGACGCGTGCCTACCTGGAGAAGATCCTGGCTGCGATGGGCGCCCGGGGGCCGGAGTCTCAGGCTGCGGAACAACCGTCCAGCGCCCCGGCCGCCCTGGCCGAGCCGCTCAGCGAGCGGGAGCTGGAAGTGCTGCAGCTGCTGGCCGACGGCCTGAGTAACAAAGAGGTCGCCGACCGGCTTTTCCTGAGCGTCGGGACGATAAAGCGGCATACGCACAACATCTATGGCAAGCTCGATGTCAGCAGCCGTACCCAGGCGATCGTGCGCGGGAGAGAGCTGAACCTGCTGAACTAGATCGACGCGCCGCACGCCCGCCGGTCAACCCCGTCCCGGAGGGGAGGACATCATCACCGCAGCAACGGAGGCACCCCACAGGATCCCGATCCTGGTCACCAAGATCGCCGTTCCTCCACACCGTACCGACGTCATTTCCCGACCGCGTCTGAACGATCGGCTGACGGCCGGGCTATCCGGCAAGCTGACGCTGATCGCCGCCCCGCCCGGCTTCGGCAAGACGACGCTGGTAACCGAGTGGCTGGCCGGCACCGACCTGTCGCCACGGCGCGTCGCCTGGGTCTCGCTCGATGCCGGCGACAACGATCCCGGGCGCTTCTTCACCTACCTGCTGCGCGCCATGCAGTCGGTCGAGCCAGCATTCGGTAAGGGCCTGATCAACCTGGTGCAGTCGGCCATGACCTCGGACACCACGCTGGCGCTCGTCGAGGTCATCAATGCGCTCAGCGCGCTCAGCGCGCCGGTCATCCTCGTGCTCGACGACTACCACGTCATCACGAATCAGGAGATCCACGAGGCGCTGGGCTACATCCTTGAGCATCAGCCGCCAGCCCTGCATCTGGTCCTGACCAGCCGGACCATCCCGCCGCTGCCCCTCTCGCGGCTGCGCAGCCGGCGCGAGATCAACGAGATCCGCGCCGACGACCTGCGTTTCACCGTCGATGAGGCGGCGGCGTTCCTCAACGACGTGATGGGGCTCGATCTCCCGCCCGAGCGCGTCGCGGCGCTGGAACGGCGCACCGAGGGCTGGATCGCCGGGTTGCTGCTGGCCGCGCTTTCGGCCGCGGACGCCGGAGACGCCGACGCCGTGCTCGATTCCTTTGGCGGCGAGCACCGCTACGTCTTCGACTACCTGGCCGAGGAGGTGCTGCGCCGCCAGCCGGAGGATGTCCAGCGCTTCCTGGAGCGCACCGGCGTCTTGAGCCGCATCTCCGCTGAACTAGCCGCCGAGCTGGTCGGCGACGACACCGTTGCCTGTCAGGAGATGCTCGAGCGCTTGGTGGCCGCGAACCTGTTCACCGTCCCGCTGGACAGCCAGCGCCTCTGGTATCGCTATCACCACCTGTTCGCCGAGTTCCTGGCCGCCCGCTATCGCGAACAGGACCCGGCCGGCTGGCGCGAGGCGCACGCCATCGCCTGCGATTGGCTGACCGAGCATGGTTTCCGCACTGAGGCGGTCGAGCACGCCCTGACGATCCAGGATCCCGAGCGCCTGATCCGTCTGATCGAGGAGCATGGCCACGAGCTGATCCGCCGCGGCCGCATCGGGACGGTGACGCGCTGGCTCGCGGCGCTCCCCGAGGAGACCATCGCTGCTCGCTCCTCGCTGACGTTGCTGATGGCCTGGGCATTGGTGATGGGGCGGCGGATCGAGGATGCCGAGGCCTGGCTGGGGCTGATCGATCCGAATCAGGAGAAGGACCCCGCTGCCGCGTTGGAGCTGCGCGCGCACGTAGCGGTGTGCCGGGCAACGGCGGCGCGCTTCCGGGGAGCGGTGGACGCGATCATCGAGCTATCCGCCGAGGGGCTGGATTACCTGCACCGCGCCGGTCTGGAGGACGACCCCGATTACTGCGTCGCGCTGCTGCACCTCGGCAGCGGCTACCTGCTGCGCGGCGAGATCCGTGAGGCGATCAATGTCCTGACCCGCGCGATCGAGCATGGCCGGCGCGGGCTGGATACCGTCGTCGAACTGAACGCGCTCAGCCAGCTCGCCGCGGCCTACGGCGAGCTGGGCGACTTCGAGCAGGCCGAGCGCTGGGCGCGGACGGCGCTGGAACGCGAGCAGGAGTACGGCATCCGGGCGCTCTCGATGGCCGAGGGCGCGCGCTGGACGCTGGCGACGATCCTGCGCGAGCAGAAGCGCTTCGAGGACGCCCACCGGCTGTTCGCCGAGGCCACCGGCCGCGACAACTCCAACTGGCCGACCGACTTTGGCGCTCAGGCCGCGCTGCTCTACGAGCGCGCGCTGCTGGAGTTGGCCGAGGGGCGGGAGCAGGAGGCGCTGGTCACGGTCGACCAGGCGATTGAGCTATGCCGCGGCAACGTGAGCAACCCGACGCTGCTCTGGCGGATCGAGGGCCTGCGCGTCCACATCCAACTGCTGCTCGGCAATACCTCCGCTGGCCTGAGCTGGGTCGCGCAGGCCGGCGAGCCGGTCGGCTGGCGCCTGCCGGCCATCGAGGAGCGCGCCGCGATCGCCGAGGCCTGGGTCACGCTCGAGCGCGGCGACCTGGAAGCCGCCGACCGGCTGCTCGGCGAGCTAATCGCCAACCTGGAGGCCGGCGAGCGCGCCTACCGGCTGGCCCAGGCGCGGCTGCTGCTGGCCGTGCTGCGTGCTCGCCAGGGGCGCAAGGCCGAGGCCAGGGAGGCAATCGATCGGGCCGTCGCCTACGCTGCCGCTCAGCGTCTCTATCGCCTGCCGCTCGACACGCACCCTGGAGCGCGTCCTCTGCTGCGCGAGGCGCGCGACCGCTACGCGAAGTCGAATCCGGAGCTTGCGGCGTTCCTGGATGCCGCCCTGCCTGCCACATCGGCGACGCCCGACCGGCAGGCCGGCCTGGTCGAGCCGCTGACCGAGCGCGAGATCGAGGTGTTGCGCCTGCTGGCCGAGGGGTTGCCCAACCGGGAGATCGCCGACCGGCTCTTCGTCAGCGTGGGCACGGTCAAGCGCCACACCCACAATATCTACTCAAAGCTGGGCGTATCCAACCGCACCCTGGCGACAATTCGCGGCCGTGAGCTGGGGTTGCTGGAAGATTTCTAACCCGGGCTAGGCTGCCAGGGAAAAGCGAGAGAGCGCGTCGATGCGGTCGGCGTCGTCAGCATCGCCCCAGCAGTCGCAGATGTGCCATGCCCCGTCCTCACTAGCGCTGACCTGGAGCACGCCGTAGCCCTGCACGCCGCCAGCCACGTAGCTGTATGCGCCGATCATGCGGCCCGCGCGCAGCGCCGGGGGCGCGAGCACCGCGACGTTCGTCAGGTTCTCGTCAGTTCCGACGACCCAGGTGAAGATCCGCCGCCAGGCGACTTCATCGAGCGCCTCGCAGCAGGGCGCCGACCAGCGCGCCACGTCGACGCCGACGCTGGCCGCCCTCGGATCGCTGAAGCCCGCGGCCTGCATCGTCGGCGACGTGTTGATGCGGTCGGGCACCAGTTGTAGCTCCGGCGGCAGATCGAAGCACTCCTGGCGCAGTCGCAACGCCGTGGCATAGCGCAGCCCTGGCAACTCATCGATTCCCGCGGTCGGCGGCGTGACGCGCGCGTCGCGCGGGCTGGAGAGCGTCTCCAGGACGCCGAAGATCGCCTGCGAGAGGCGGCGCATGGTTGATTCGGGCTGGGCGTCGATGTTCGAGGTGGTGGGCAGTGCGCGGACGCTGGAGACCATCATGCCCCTTCTTTCTCGCATCCGGGCGGCCGGGTGGCCGCGCGACGAAGTCTTCGTGTCCAGATTGTCAAACCCGCGCCATTGGAATGGAGCCACCCCGCGGTCCTGACTTCGCTGGAACGAATGGTCGGGGGTGCACGGTACTATCGGCCCAGAGGGAATGCGGGGCGTTCCTTCGCGCAAGAAGTGGAGGGCGAGCATGAGCGAATTGACGCACTTCGACGAGGCCGGCCGAGCGCGCATGGTCGACGTCGGCGGCAAGGACGAGACCCACCGCGTGGCCGTCGCCAGCGGGCGCATCCGCATGCAACCCGAGACGCTGGATCTGATCGTCAGCGGCCGGGCCAGCAAGGGCGACGTGCTGGGCGTGGCCCAGGTCGCGGCGATCATGGCGGCCAAGAAGACGAGCGACCTGATCCCCATGTGCCACCCGTTGAGCCTGAGCGCGGTCAACGTCGCCCTGGAGCCGAACCAGGCCGACTCGACGGTCGACATCCGCGTCCAGGTCGAGACGCGCGGCCGCACCGGCGTCGAGATGGAGGCCCTGACCGCGGCCTCGGCTGCGGCCTTGACGATCTACGACATGGTCAAGGCCGTCGACCGTGGCATGGTGATCGAGCGCATCCAGCTCGAAGAGAAGACCGGCGGCAAGGAACCCTGGAGGAGGGAGTAGGGGGTAGGGAAGGGGGAAAGACGGCCCTCACCCCCAACCCCCTCGCCCAGGGCTGGGAGAGGGGGCTAAGGCAGAGTGCAGTTGATCGCTAGCTCTGACCGAACAACCGGGCACCCCTCTCCCGGGTACCCG
>DATGQR010000165.1:0-7520 GCA_035304105.1 Thermomicrobiales bacterium
TGACGGCGATCGTCGGCCAGCTCACCGACCTGTCGTTCTTCATCACGAACATGATCTTCATGATCGGGCTGGCCGTTGGGATCGACTACGTGCTCTTCATCGTCGCGCGCTTCCGCGAGGAGCGCGAGGCGGGCCATGACAAGGTGGACGCCATTACCCGCGCCGGCGAGACGTCGAGCAAGGCGATCCTCTTCTCCGGCTTGACCGTGGTGACGGCGCTGATGGGTCTCCTGATCGTGCCGGACAGCCTGTTCTTCAGCCTGGGCATGGGCGCGATCCTGGTTGTGCTCGTCTCACTGGCGATGACCATGACGCTGCTTCCGGCGGTGTTGAGCCTGCTTGGCGACCGCGTCAACAAGGGCCGCCTGCCGCTGATCGGCTACGGCCGCCGCGGCGGGAACCGCGACTCGAGCGCCTGGTCGAAGATCGCGCGGACCGTCATGCGCCGCCCGGTGATCAGCGCGGCGGCCTCGGCCGGCCTGCTGCTGGCGCTGGCTTCGATCACCTTGACGATCGATCTTGGCTCCTCGGGCGTCTCGACGCTGCCCGCGGACGAGCCTAGCGTCGAGGCCTACACCTACTTCAAGAGCTCATTCGAGGGCGGTGACATCGAGCCGGCCAAGATCGTGATCGATGCCGACGACGTGACCGCGGACGAGATCCAGGCGGGCGTCGATGGCCTGCTGGCCGACCTGGAGCGCGACGGCACCTTCGGCCCGGCCACCATCGAGACCGCACCGAACAACGATCTGTTGGTTATCGACGCGCCGATCATCGTCGACGCGCAGTCGACCGAAGCGATGGACGCGCTCAGTCGCCTGCGGAACGAGTACATCCCGGCGCACTTCGAGTCCGACAGCGTGCGCGTCGGTGGCAGCACGGCGCTGACCAAGGACTTCACCGGCCTGATGGTCGACTACATGCCGCTGGTCTTCGGCGGGGTCCTGGGAATCAGCTTCCTGCTCCTGCTGCTGGCCTTCCGCTCACTGGTCATCCCGGCCAAGGCGATCGTCTTGAACCTGCTGTCGGTGCTGGCTTCCTATGGCCTGATGACGCTGGTTTTCCAGCATGGCGTTGGCGCCGATCTGCTCGGCTTCAAGCAGGTGGACCGGATCGACAACTGGATCCCGCTAATGCTCTTCGCGATCCTCTTCGGGCTCTCGATGGACTACCACATCTTCCTCCTGAGCCGGATCAAGGAGCACTACGATCAGACGGGCGACAATCAGGATTCGGTGGCCCATGGCCTGCGCTCGACGGCCTCGATCATCACCGGCGCGGCGCTGATCATGGTGGGCGTCTTCGGCGGCTTCGCCCTGGGCGACCTGGCCAACTTCCAGCAGATGGGCTTCGGCCTGGCGGTCGCGGTCGTGCTGGACGCAACGATCGTGCGCACCGTGCTGGTGCCGTCCTCGATGGTGCTGCTCGGCAAGCGCAACTGGTACTTCCCGAACTGGCTGGAGTGGCTGCCGAGAATCAGCGTCGAAGGCAAGCCGGAGACGCACGCTCCCGCCGCCGTCCCTGCAACCAGCATCGGAGACTGACCGGGGCTCTTCCCGGACGACGACACGCAACGGGGCGGCTCACGACGAGCCGCCTCGTCGCTGTTATCGGCGCAGTCCTCGCAGCAATCCGCGGCATGGCAGACAGCCAGCAACGCATCTTCGCCGCGTGGCTGGCAGTGGGGGCGACGAAACTAGGGTATGTCGCTTACAATAAATTCTTGACTATATCAAACTTGCCAATTATCCTCTGTCATGAGAGATGCTCGAGACAGCTATTTCGATGGGCTGCGCCGATCAGACCGCGGAAAGGCCGCGGTGGCGCGCGGACGCCAGTTGAGTTCTCGACAGCTTCACAACCTCGAACGCCCCTGTTGTGTGCTGCCATTAACTTTGCTGACGCCCCTGGCGTGCCACCTCCGCGCGATGCGACGGCCGGAATGGGGTAAGCGGGACGAGGTGGCTTGAAGGGCGTCGCCAGCGCCTACCGGATGGCGACCCTCACATCTCTAACCAGTTCACGGTGCCCGAGCGGCAGGACTGCCGCCCGCCGGCAGCGGTTTATTACCCGGCGTCATGCGCGGATGTATCCATCGTGTATTTTCGATCCGCGGAGAGAACTCTAGGATTTGGTACGCGAACGTGGCCGCGGCTGGACGGAACTCGCGAAGCGCGCGACCTCGCTGGCTGGATACCGATGATGCGAAGGAGGAGACGGAGGGGATATCGACACACGCGGCAACCGCGCCATCAACCTTGCGCGACGGAATCTGTGCATCTGAAAGTGAGAGCACAACAGTGAGGCGAGCTATCAGTCTCATCATCGGGCTGCTGCTGGTGGCAGTAGCCGGGGCCGGGGTGGCATCAGCCCAGCCCGCCGAACCGCAACCCGACTGCGAATACTTCGACGAAACCAGCCACAACCTCTGCGAGCCGTTTACGAGCTACTGGAACGCCAACGGTGGGTTGCCGGTCTTTGGCTATCCGATCACAGAAGCCGCTAACGAGCTCAACCTCGACCTGAATCAGGAATTCCTGACGCAGTACTTCGAGCGCGAGCGCATGGAACATCACCCGGAGAACGCCGGCACGCCGTACGAGGTGCTGCTGGGCCGGCTGGGCAACGAGGTGCTGCTGGAGATGGGCCGCAACTGGTTCACCTTCCCGCAGGCGGACCCGAGCGCCGAGCACTACTTCCCCGAAACGGGCCACGCAATTGACCCGGCCTTCTACGAGTACTGGTCGTCCAATGGGCTTGATCTCGGAGACGAAGGCGTCTCGTTCCGCGAGTCGCTGGCGCTGTTCGGCTACCCGATTAGCGAAGCCGAGATGGAGACCAACAGCAGCGGCGACACCGTGTTGACCCAGTGGTTCGAGCGCGCTCGCTTCGAGCTGCACGGCGATCAGGTGCTACTCGGCCTGCTTGGCAATGAGCTGCTCGAGCTGCGCGATGGTGGCGAAGAGCCGCCGCCTCCGCCGGCTGGCGAACCGATCGCCGAAGGGCTGAACAACCCGCGTGGCCTCGACATTGGTCCGGATGGGCGCGTCTACGCCATCGATAGCGGAATCCCGACTGAAAACTGCATGGAGCTTGAGCCGCCGGATGGCGGTGAACCGGCGCAGGTCTGCTACGGGTACACCAGCCGTGTCATCGCCATCGACCCGGATAGCGGCGAGATCGAGACGGTCGTCGCCGGGCTGCCGGAAGTCAACTTCGGTGACGAGGGCGGCTCGGTGCAGGATGTCGTCGTCGCCTCCGACGGCACCGTCTACGGCATCATTGGCCTGGGCGCCGATCCGGCCCAGCGTCAGCCAACGTTCGGCGACTTCGGCAACGACCTCGGCTGGATCTTCAAGTCCGACGGCGAGGGCGGCTGGGAGAAGGTCGTCGATATCGCCGCCTACGAGAGCCTGAACAACCCGGACGAGGGCGATCCTGCCGAGGGCGGCATCGACTCCAACCCGTTCTCGCTGGCGATGGACGGCGCTGGCGGCTGGGTCGTCTCGGACGCGGGCGGCAACGACCTGCTGCACGTCGACGCCGAGGGCAACATCAGCACGCTGGCCGTCTTCCCGGATTCGATGGTCCCGGCTCCGACGTTCCTGGAACTGCCCGAGGGCACCGAGATCCCGCAGCAGTCGGTCCCGACCGGCGTGGTTCAGGGACCTGACGGCGCCTTCTACGTGGGCGAGCTAACCGGCTTCCCGTTCACGCCGGGCACGGCGCGCGTCTGGCGCGTCACGCTCGATGGCGAGGCCGAGGTTTACGCCGACGGCTTCACTGCCATCCTTGACATCGACTTCGACGCCGACGGCCACCTGGTCGTCGTTGAGATGGTCGCCGCCGGCCTGCTCAATGCCGATCCGGCTGACCCGGCCACCACGGCGGCGCGCGTCGTCAAGGTGACCGAGGAAGGCGAGCAGACGGTTGTGCCCAGCGAGGGGCTGGCGATCGCGACCGGCCTCGTCATGGGCGCCGATGGCACCGCCTACGTCTCGAACTTCGGCATCATCCCGAACATGGGCCAGGTCGTCGCAATCCCTGGCGTCGGCGAACCCGCGCCGGAAGGCCCGGCGCTGACCGTCATCGCCGAGGGGCTGAACCAGCCGCGCGGCCTGACCGTCGACGCTGACGGCAACATCTTCGTGGCCCAGGTCGGCGTCGGTGGCGACAGTTGCATCATCGCTCCGAGTCCCGAGGGTGAAGAGGCCGAGGTCTGCTTCGGCCTGACGAGCACGATCGAGATGATCACCGCCGAAGGCCGCTCGACCGCGGTCGAAGGCCTCTCGTCGATCGATCTCGGTGGCGAGGGTGTCGGCGCGCATGACGTCGCTATCGGCGCGGACGGCCAGCTCTACATCGTCATGGGGCTCGGCGCGGACCCGGCGGCCCGCGCGGGCTTCCCGGTCGAGGGCGGTGACCTCGGCTGGCTCGTCCGCGCGCCGGTTGGCGCGAACGGCCTCCTGGTCACCGACATCGCCGCGTATGAGGGCATGCACAACCCGGACGGCGGCGATCCGGCCGAAGGCGGCGTCGACTCCAACCCGTTCTCGATCGTCGCCTACGGTGCTGGCTGGGCCGTCAGCGACGCGGGCGGCAACGACATTCTCTTCCTGGACGCTGACGGCAACATCACCAACGTCGTCGTCTTCCCGGATTCGATGGTTCCGGCTCCGCCGTTCCTGGAACTGCCCGAGGGCACCGAGATCCCGCAGGAGTCGGTCCCGACCGGCATGGCGGTTGGTCCGGACGGCGCGCTCTACGTCGGCGAGCTGACCGGCTTCCCGTTCACCCCTGGCACGGCGCGCATCTGGCGCGTGACGGCTGATGGCCAGGCGCAGGTCTATGCGACCGGCTTGACCAACGTCATCGACGTCGCGTTCGACTCCCAGGGCAACCTGTACGCGCTGGAAGTCGCTGCCAATAGCCTGCTCAGCGAGGACCCGACCTCGGCGGTCGTGCGCGTCTCGACTGACGGCGAGCACGAGGTGGTCGTCGGCGCGGGGCTGACCTTCGCGACCGGCATGGCGATCGGCCCGGACGACACTTTCTATGTCTCCAACTTCGGCGTCATGCCGGGGATGGGCCAGGTCGTCAGCTTCACGCTCGACTAGTCTCCGCCTTGTAGGACACAGAACCGCCCCGGCTGAGCCAGCCGGGGCGGTTTCCTTTTGCACCAAGCTTCATTGAGAGGGTCCGCCCACTCAAGCACCATCGGATACCTTCTTGGTGAGCGGATCGGTGTCGCCACCTGGATGCGGAGCCGGGTAGCCCCTGAGTGACCTCCCTACAGGGGCGCGGCATGAGTCGCTTCTTCGAGCCCGTGTCTTGATGCGTGGCCGGTGGAGACAAGCTCCACCCCTACGATAGGTGGACGAGCGAGATTTCACCGCCGTGGCATCACATCCGGCGGCCGTAGATCAGGGGGCGGTCCTTGTCCTCCTGGGTGGCGACGGTGGGCGTGTCGAAGATCCTCCAGGCCATCACGGCGCTGATGACCAGCACCCAGACCGTGAAGAGCAGGTAGTTGTTCCAGGGATCGAGCACGAAGACGCCCAGCGCCAGCGGCAGGCCGATCCAGGCTGTCCACCGCGGCAGTGTCACCTCGCGGCGGCTGCCGAGAACGGCCAGAGAGGTGGCCAGGATCATAGCGGCCATCGCCGCGCCGGTCGTCTCGTGCGCCGTCCAGGCCAGCAGTGCGACTGCCCGGGCGGCGGCGAAGTCCTCGCCATAGTCGTTGACCAGGGTGGTCGCCAGCTCGATCTGGATATTGACGGCGATCAGCGCCGCGGTGGCGATGCCGGCCGCCAGCGCGGTCGGGGCCATCCAGCCATCGTCACCGTCGTCACGCTCCAGCCAACGGTAGAGATAGCCGATGAACCAGAACAGGAAGAAGAGCCCGACGATCGCAACCCGGCTGGCCGTTTCAACGTCGCTGGCGTTGCGCGTCAGGACCGTTGCGGTGACGCGTCCCGACTCGTTTGGACTGGTGGCGATCGAGCCCTGGAAGGGGCTGCCCAGGCCGCTGGCGACGAGCATGAGCGCGAAGAAGACGACGCCGCTCACCGGCCCGGAGAGCGCTCTCATCCATGTCCAGGCGGATCTCAATCCGGACACCGGTTGCACGTCAGCCATCATCGACCCCTCGCTTGGCGGCGTATGCGCCGCTGCTTCGACCGGCGGGCGGTGGCAAGGTCCGCCCGCTACGCGGGCGTAGGTTAGCGCACTCCGCCGGATTTCGGGCTCAGGGCGTGAAGAAGCGGTAGTACGGCGCGCCGGAGTAGACCGCCCGCCAGGCCTCGCCGTCGACCAGTGTATCGAAGCTGATTGTCTCCGGTGTGTCCTCGCTCTCGACCCGGAAGGTCGCCGGGCCGATCGGCAGCAGCGGCTCTTCCCAGCCGCTGGCGCCGGCCAGCAGCAGACGGTTGCCACGCAGAATGATTCGGAAGTTGCTCTGCCAGGGGTTGTGCGAGCGGTAGTGGCCGGTGTAGGCGCGCCATTCCTCGGGCGGCTCGGCCGCAGGCCGCTGGCGCCCCGCGGCGTACCAGCTGCGCTCGCCGTGGTGCAGGGCCATGACCGCGCCCTCGTCGTCGCGCTCGACCCGCAGCAGGAAGCGGTCGAACTCCGGATCGTGAACCAGGAAGGCGCCGGCTTCGCGTGGTTCGAGCGCCGCGGCGCCTCCACCGTTGATGAGGAAGAGCTGGTCGCCGCGGGCTTCCAACGACAGGCTGGCGCCATCGCCGTGATAGGTGCCTGCGAAGTCGGCCGCGCAGTCCACCTTCAGGCGGTCGGGCAGCTCGGGCAGCTCCGGCAGCTCATCGCCCCGCGCCGCGGCGCTCAGCGCCGCGAGGGTGTAGGTGGCGAGGCGCTCCTGATTCAGCTGGCCGGTCGTCATCGTGACGATCCCGAAGCCGGCGTCGAGGTCGGCCTGGACCAGCGCGTAGTAGCCGACCATGCCCCCGCCGTGGCCGATGCTGACCAGCCGCTCGCCGTCGTAACGCACCGCCAGCCCGTAGCCGTAGCGGTCGCCACCGGCGCTGGCGGTGCGCGTATCGATGTAGGGTGCGGTCATCGCCCGGTAGGCGTCCGCGTCGAGGATCGTCGCGCCAGGCGCGCGGCCACCGTTCATCAACATCCGCAGGTAGGCGGCCAGCTCGGCCGGCGTGGCGGCGATGCAGCCGTCAGCCGTATTCGTCTCCAGCCAGGTGGCCGGCGCGTAGCCGTGCTCCGGGCACCAGGGGCGGTCGTCGTAGCGCGGCGCGTAGCCCCGGGCGAGCCTGGCGCGGGTCGCGTGAGTGATCGCCGGCTCGGTCGCAGTCATCCCGAGTGGCTCGAGGATGCGCTCGCGGACCACCTCTGCGTAGCTCTTGCCGGTGACGCGCTCGATGACCAGCCCGAGCGCCTTGTAGCCGACGTTGGAGTAATGGAACCGCTGGCCGGGCGGCGTGCTGGCGCATGTCTCGCGCAACGCCCAAACCTCGTAGCGCGGGTCGGCCGGGAAGTCCGTGCCGCGGGTG
>DATGQR010000166.1:0-7706 GCA_035304105.1 Thermomicrobiales bacterium
CATGAACACGGTGACATTCTCCCGGCCGTGCACCTCCTGGATGTAGGTGATCGCCGGGATCTGCTCGACGAGCGCGCGCAGGCGCGATTCGGTCTCGCGCAGCTGCTCTTCGAGCCGGCGCTGCTGCGTGACATCCTGGACGATCGCCATCGCCTGGGTGATCGGCTCGCCGGGCTGCGTGCTGATCGGCACGGTCTTGAGCGCGAAGGCGCGCCCTCCCAGCCGCAGGTCCTGGCTGGCGCGGCGTCCCGCCAGCGCCTCCCGGAATGCAAGCTCGACCATTGCCAGTAATCGCCGGGGCAGGATCTCGCTCAGGTTCCGCCCGAGGATACCCTCCCGCGAGAGCAGAATATCGGTCAGCCCACTACCGTCGGCCAGCAGGATCGTCAGGCTCTGGTCGTAGAGACAGACTGCCCCGTCAGGGAAGTGCATCGCCAGCTGGCGGTAGAGCTCTTCGCTTCGCCGCAGCTCATCTTCCATCCGCAGCCGGCCGGTCGCGTCACGGTAATACCAGACGCGCCCCAGGTAGGCGCCGGCGCGGTCGTAGGCGACGGTCGTGTACCAGTCCAGCACGCGGCCATCGATCAGCCGAACCGCGCCGCTGCCCTGACTCTCCAGATCGGCGTGGTAGGCATAGATCGAATCTCGAAAGGCCTCCGGATCCTCGATGATGCGCATGGCGGACGCGAGGCCATAGCCGGCGCGCACCGCGGCCTCGTCGAGTCCCCAGACTTCCAGAAAATTGCGATTGAAGGCGATGATCTCCAGATCGGAGTCGGTGATCGCGGCCCCATCGGGAGAGAACTCGACCAGCGCTTCCAGCAGCTGCGGGTCGGCGGTTTCTGGAGGTTCAAAGCGGTGCCAGGCGGCTGCCCCGCGCTCCTTGAACATGCCCAGCGCGGAGGCCAGCCGGCCATGCTCGACGTTCGGGCTGAACATGC
Source organism: Thermomicrobiales bacterium (assembly GCA_035304105.1). Lineage (GTDB taxonomy): Bacteria > Chloroflexota > Chloroflexia > Thermomicrobiales > CFX8 > JAUIIK01. The sequence goes on from DATGQR010000166.1 coordinate 942, forward strand.
CGTTGACGGCCACCAGCTCGCCGTCGCGGGTCCGAAAGCGCAGCTCAACGCCGATGAGCGACTCACCCCGTCCCAGCCGCGCCAGCAGGCCGGCCGCGCCCTCAACGACGTCGGGGAGCGCCAGAAGCTCGATCTCGTCGGGCCGGTAGCCGAGCCGACGGGCCAGGGCGGCGTTGGCGTGCACGAAGCGGCCGCCGCCATCGATGCCGAAGAAGTACGCGCCGGACTGATCGAAGGCATCGGTGATGCCCCGCGCGGTGCTCGCTGGCGCGACGCCGGAAAGGGCTGGGTTGTCGCGACATGATTCCAGCGACATGCGCTCGCCTACTCTGGTATCCGACCGGTTCGGATAGATCAGGGATGAGGATGCTGCCCGTGGTGGCGGAAAACAATGGCCGTGGAGTCACGTATCTGAGACCCGGCCGTATCCTGGCGGCGGTACCTCAGGAGGGCGTCGAGGAGCCCCTGTGTTCGGCGGGAGCCGGGGAGGCGCCCTGGACCGCGGCGGTTGTCGCCGGGCGGCTCTCGGGCGCGAGCAGGGCGAAGAGCAAGCCGCTGGCCAGGACCATCACGCCGGTGCCGATCAGGGCAGCCTCGGGGCTGGCGATGTCGGCCACGAAGCCCAGGACCAGCGGCCCGAAGATATAGCCGGTATCGGCCAGCATCCGGTAGAGCCCCATCGCCGACGCATTCATCCCGACCGGCGCCATGTCCGCGGCGTAGGCGGCCGGCGCGGGGCCGGAGATGCCGATCGATATTGCCCAGGTCGTGCAGGCCAGCAGGAACCAGGTGAAATTCGGCATCGTCGCGAACAGGAACATCGCCAGGCCGCTGAAGATCGTGCTGGGCACGATGACCGTCTTGCGGCCAAAGCGATCGACCAGCACACCGCTCGGATAAGCCAGCGCCAGGCCGACCAGGCTGATCGCCCCCAGCCCCAGGCCGATCTGCGAGGCCGACAGGCCGAGCTCGTTCTCCGCCTGGGTCGGGATCAGGTTGAACAGGCCGCCGGTGCGGGCGAAGAAGGCCGCAAACGAGACGATCGCGATCAGCACGAAGCCCAGCTCGCGCCGGAAGGCCAGCAACTGCTGGTGCATCGGCAGGCGCTGCTGGCCGGTCGAGGCGGCGGCCTCGCGGCCAATCACGCCGGTATCGGGAATCCGGAACCAGGCCAGCAATGAGACGAGCCCGCCGAAGATCGCGTAGGCGAAGAAGGGCGCGGCCAGCGAGAAGGCGTCAGCAAGCAGGCCGCCGGGCACCGGGCCGAAGCCGACCGCGAAGAGGAACGTGCCCTGGTAGACGGCCATCATCCGGCCGCGGTTCTCGCGCGTCGAGATGTCGGCGACGACGATCTGGGTGCCGGTGATGACCATCGCCGCGCCAGCGCCGGAGACGAAGCGGCCGATCAGGAACTGCCAGTAGACATCGGTCAAACCGCACGCCAGGTTGCCGGCCACGGTGATCGCACCACCCATCGCCAGCGCAATGTTGCGCCCAAAACGGTCAGCGATGTAGCCGGTCGGCACGTTCATGGCGAAGCGGGCGGCGCCGTAGACGGCGATCGTCGCGCCGATGGCCGCAGCGGAGACGCCGAACTCGTCTGCGTAGAGCGGCACGACCGGCACGATGCTGCCGAAGCCCAGTTGATTGATGAAGATGAGTAGGCAGACCCAACCCAGCGTCTCGTGTCGCCGGATCAGCTCGAACGCGCGACCGGGAATGATGCTGCGCCGCGCTGATGCGCGGCTGCCGCTCCCCTTGGATGAACTCACGGTCTCGGCACGGCCTCGTAAGCCTCCATGATCCCCGTCAGCACCAGGTCGAAGAAGCCGGTCATCTGCTCCATCATGCTCGACGAGCGGCGCACCGGCAGGTTCTCGCCCTCAATATAACGCCTCAGGGCCGTGAACAGGGGTGTTCGAAAATGCAGGAAGGCGGTCACCACCTCGCTCGGGCAGAGTCCTGCGCGCGCCATCGAGCGGCCATACTCGCGCGCCAGCCGCCGCGCGTCGTCGAGCAAACGCTCGGCGTTGCCGCGCCCGCTGGCGTAGCGCACGCTGAGGTCGACCATCTGCTCGCAGAGCTGGCGGATACGCTCGCCCTCGGCCGCCGAGCAGCGCGCGAACCAGCGCTGCCGGGCGGCATCCTCCAGACAGCCGCGCCGGAACTCCTCCTTGGCCAGCGCCGCCAACTCGCGGCGGCGGATCGGGCGGCGCGCGCCGATCTCGCCGTTGAGCACGGCGCGGAGATCGGCTTCGCTGTAGCGCCGGTGTCCGCCGGGCGTCCGGAAAACTGGCACCCGGCCGCGGTCGCTCCAGCGCCGCAGGGTGGATTTATCGACGCCCAGGATCTCGCAGGCGTCGTTGATCGAGAGCCAGCGCTCGGCCGGCTCGACGGTTCGCCTCTGCCCTGTTTCATCGCGCCCATCGGGCTTTTCGGACACGCTTGATTGCTCTTCGCTGGCGTTGCCATAGGCTAACATGCGGCCATCCTCCGCCAGGTGAACCCGCCTCCGCGGGGGTAGATCGCTTGACGCACAAGGCGCATTGTCACGATGCGTCCCGAACTTGTCAAACGCCGCCAGCAACCCGGCGGCACGAAGGACGGCACGATGACGGACCAGTCTCTGCAACAGCTTCAGGAGCGCGTCGAGCAGTGGGCGGGGCGCTACTGGGGCGGCGAATACTGGCCGCCGCTGGCCAATCTCGCCCGGCTCGTCGAGGAAGTCGGCGAGCTCTCCCGGGCGCTCAACCAGCAGCATGGCGAGAAGCGCCTGAAGGCAGGCGAGGCTCCGGCGGACATCGAGATCGAGTTGGGAGACATCCTCTTCGTCCTGGCCTGCATCGCCAACAGCACCGGCGCCGACCTCCAGCGCGGTTTCGACGCCGCGCTCGAGAAGTACCGCACGCGCGACGAAGAACCCTCGGACTAAGCGCAGCCCCACTGGCTCGGCCGCGGGCGTCCATCACCTCCGAGCACCGGGCAATCCCCGCTATAGTAGGCGCGCGGATCTGGCGTGCCATGTGGCGGAGAGAGGGCGGAACGTGACGGACCTGGTCAAGTTGCTAGAGCGGCTGGTGGCGATCGATTCGGTCAACCCGGCGCTGGTTCCGGGCGGCGCTGGCGAGGCGGAGATCGCCAGCTTCATCGCCGGCTGGGCGGCCGACGCCGGGCTGGAGGTGACCGTTGAGGAGCCGGTGGACGGGCGGCCGAGCGTCGTCGCCGTAGCTCGCGGCACGGGCGGCGGGCGGACGCTGATGCTCAACGCCCATACCGACACCGTCGGAGTCGCCGGGATGGAGCGCCCCTTCGAGCCGCGCATCGAAAATGGCCGGCTCTTCGGCCGCGGCGCCTACGACATGAAGGCCGGTCTGGCAGCAGCGATGGCCGTGACCGCCGCTGCCCGGGAGCGCCAGCTGCGCGGCGACGTGATCCTGGCCGCCGTGGCCGATGAAGAGCATGCCAGCATCGGCACGGCCGCCGTCGCCGAGCGCTGGAGGGCCGACGCGGCGATCATCACCGAGCCGACCGACATGACGATCACGACCGCGCATAAGGGCTTTACCTGGCTCGAGATCGAGACGCACGGCGTGGCGGCCCACGGCTCGCGCCCCGACCTCGGCGTCGACGCGATCGTCAAGATGGGTCACATCCTGGTCGCCATCGAGGAGCTCGACCGGCAGCTGCGCGCCGGGGACGGGCACCCGCTCTCGGGAACCGGCTCGATCCACGCCTCGCTGATTAGCGGCGGCCAGGAGCTGTCCAGCTACCCCGAGCGCTGCCGGCTGGATGTCGAGCGCCGCACCATCCCCGGCGAGAGCCCCGAGCTCGTCGAGCGGCAGGTGCGCGAATTGATCGAGCGAATAGCGGCCGCCGACCCCGAGCTGCGCGCCGAGCTGCGGATGGGGCTGGTGCGCGAACCGTATGAGATCGCAGCGGACGCGCCGATCGTCGAGCTGGTGCGGCGGCACGCGACGGTGGTCACCGGAAGCGAGCCGGAGATCACCGGGGGCAGCGGGTGGATGGATTCGGCTATCCTCGGGGCGGCCGGCATCCCGACGGTCATCTTCGGCCCCAGCGGCGAGGGCGCGCACGCGGTCGAAGAGTGGGTCGAGTTGGAGTCCGTCGAGCAGTGCGCCCGCGTCCTGCTGGCGGTGGTGGAGGAATTCTGTGGCTGAAAGAGACCTGCAGCGAGCGATCGGCGATATCCAGATCGTTCCCAACCCCGACCCGCGCGATCAGGTGCCCGGCGGCGCGCCGGATCGCGGGCCGCAGGAGTTTCACCGCCGCCTGCCCGGTTACGCGCCGACGCCGCTGGTCGACGCGCCGGAGATCGCGGCCGAGCTGGGCGCCGGCAAGGTCTGGGTCAAGAATGAATCGGAGCGGCTGGGACTTCCGGCCTTCAAGGTGCTCGGCGCGTCCTGGGCCAGCTACCGCGCGCTGGCCGCCCACCTCGAGATCGACGCAGCGGCGCCATTGACGCTCGACGAGCTGCGCGAGCGGCTGGCTCCGGCCCTGCCGCTGAAGCTGACGACGGCGACCGACGGCAACCACGGCCGCGCCGTCGCCCGCATCGCCCGCTGGTTGGGGCTGGACGCCGAGATCTTCGTCCCGGGCGACATGAGCACTGCCCGGCGCGAGGCGATCGCCAGCGAGGGCGCGACGGTGACGGTCGTCGATGGCACCTATGACGACGCCGTCGCTCGTGCCGCGTCGCTGGCCAGCGAGCGCTGCCTGGTGATCGCCGACACTGCCCTGCGGCCCGACGAGGAAGTGCCAAGCTGGGTCATCGACGGCTACTCGACGATCCTCTGGGAGGTCGAGGACGAGCTGGAGAGGCTGGGCGAGGAGGGACCGGACGTTGTCGCCGTCCAAATGGGCGTCGGCGCATTCGCCGCGGCCGTCACCCGCCATTTCCGCCGGCCTGGTCTCGACCAACGGCCGTTCCTGCTGGGCGTCGAGCCGCTGGAGGCGGCCTGCGTGCTGCGCTCGATCGAGGCCGGTGAGCCGGTGGTGGTACCGGGTCCGCATCGCTCGATCATGGCCGGTCTGAACTGCGGCGCGCCGTCGCCGGTCGCCTGGCCAGTGCTGAAGGCCGGAATCGACCAGTTCGTGGCGGTCGACGACGAGTGGGCGCGCCGGGCGATGCGCCTGCTTGCCAGAAGCGACGTCGTGGCCGGCGAGAGCGGCGCGGCCGGGCTGGCCGGGCTGCTGGCCATGCGCGCGGAGCCCGAAGCTCCCGGCAACCGGCTGCGGCTGAACGGCTCATCGCGCATCCTCATCTTCAACACTGAGGGCGCGACCGACCCCGAGGCCTACCGCCAGATCGTCGGGGAGCAGTAAGCTCACCGCGCGGCGCCCCGGTACGACGTCCAATCACCCCGACGGATCGGGCACGACGACTACTGGAACCCTCAGCGATATCTGCGGTTCGCCGCGCGGTAAGTGAGGCATGCTCGCGGTCTGGATCATCCTCGGGCGGCTCGTCAACGCGCTTCGGCGTCACGCACCGAACATGACGAAGGCCGGGCAAAATATCGTACTCTGAGATCTGACGGTAGGAGCGCCGAAGGGATCGGTGACCGGCATGGCTATCTCGCTCAATCCGCTGTTTCGCAAGGGCATTCTGGTGGCAGCTACCAACCCGGCAGTCCAGGGACTGGTCGACCGCTACGGCGACCGCCTGGGCGCGCGGCGCTTCACTGCCGGCGCGAACTTCGACGAGTGTCTGCGCACGCTCGAGGACCTGACCGCGCAAGGCTTCTACACCTATGTCATGCCGCTGGGCGAGGCGCTGGAGGACGAGGCTGAGATCGAGGCGGTCGTCGAGGAGTACCGCATGATCCTGACGCGCCTGAAGTTCGCCCGGCTCGACACGACGATCGCCGTCAAGCTCACCCAACTCGGGCTGGGCATCTCCGAAGACTTCGCCTTCCAGAATGTCCTGCGGATCGTCGACCGCGCCGCGCAGGACGAGCGCTTCACGCGCATTTCGATGGAGGAATCGGGGACGATCGACGCCACGCTGCGCAGCTACCGGCGGCTACGCGAGGCGGGCTACGACAATGTCGGGGTGGTGTTGCAGTCCTACCTCTACCGCAGCGAGGACGATCTGAAGGCCCTGCTGGAATATCAGCCCAACGTGCGGATTGTCAAAGGCGCGTACCTGGAGCCGGAGTCGGTCGCCTATCCCGAGAAGCGCGATGTCGACGTGGCCTACCTGCGCCTGCTCAAGCGCTCGTTGAGCTATGCCGGCTACACGGCGATCGCCACCCACGACGAGCGCATCATCGACTACGCGCTGACTTACGCCGAGCGCAACGGCATCGAGCCGTCGCGGTTCGAGTTCCAGATGTTGCTGGGTGTCCGCCCACAGCTCCAGCGGAGCCTGGTCGAGCGCGGCCTGCGCGTGCGCCTGGCCGTGCCCTACGGCCCCGACTGGTACCCCTACTTCATGCGCCGCCTGGCCGAGCGCCCAGCCAACCTGCTCTTCGTCGCCCGCAACCTGCTGGCTTAGCGCCGGGCGCGCGGATCCCCGTTGGGGGCCTCAACGTGCCGGTTGTTCTCGTCAACTGGCCCAAATCGCATTGGTGTGGTCGGCTCGATCACCGGCGGTTGGGGGCAGGCCCCGTATCAGTGTGCGGCTAAGGGATTCGCAACGCGGTGTAGGGATGTCAATGAGATTCGCTCTTTGTGATTCAGCGGCGCTACGACGCGCAGTTATATCGTGGGGCCCGGCCGCCCTGGATGGGAATCCTTGCCTCT
>DATGQR010000167.1:0-2716 GCA_035304105.1 Thermomicrobiales bacterium
AATCCTGATCGATCTGGCGCAGCGCGACACCAACAACAAGTCGATCGAGCTGGCGGAGGCCCTGGTCCAGGAACTGGGCGGCGTGACCAGGATGGCCAGGCGACGCCGTGCGCAGGCCGGCTTCGTGGTGCTCAAGTCGCCCGACATGCCCTCGGTCCTGGTCGAGCTCGGGTATCTGTCGAATGCCGCCGACGAAAAAGCCTTGGCCGACGAGGGGCATATCGCCGCGCTGGCTGGCGCCGTGGCGCGCGCCATTGACGTTTATTTTGGAGTAGGACCATCGTGACTACATATGGGCGTGATCCGGCGCGCGACCGAGCCCGGTGGCGGCGGGTGGCACCGGAGCGAAGAGGGGTCCGTTGCGCAGGCTGTTGAAGCTGTTCGTGGTGCTGGGGGTCGGGGGGGTCCTCGTGGTGCTCGCCGGCGGCGCCGGCATGCTGTATCTGATGTGGCGCTACGCGGGGGAGCTGCCGGACTATCGCCAGCTCGCGGACTATGAACCGCCGACCGTTACCCGAGTGCACGCCGGGGACGGGCGCCTGCTCGCCGAGTTCGCCCACGAAAAGCGCGTCTTCGTCCCGATCGAGGCTATCCCGCGCCGGGTGATCCAGGCGTTCCTCGCGGCCGAGGACAAGAATTTCTACTCGCACCCCGGCATCGACCCGCTGAGCATCGTGCGCGCGGTGATCACCAACGTCGAGCGCCTGATGGACGACCGCCGCCCAGTCGGGGCCTCGACCATCACCCAGCAGGTCGCCAAGAACTTTTTGCTCAGCAACGAGGTGACCCTCGAGCGCAAGCTCAAGGAGGCGCTGCTCGCGTTTCGGATCGAGCAGGCTTTCACCAAGGATCAGATCCTGGAGCTCTACCTCAACCAGATCTACCTGGGCGTCGGCTCCTACGGCGTCGCTGCGGCGGCGCTCAACTATTTCGACAAGTCGCTGGACGAGCTGACCGTCAGCGAAGCTGCGTTTCTCGCGGGACTGCCCAAGGCGCCGTCGTGGTATCATCCCGAGCGCCGGCCCGACGCCGCCAAGGCGCGGCGCGACTGGGTGATCGGGCGCATGCTCGAGGAGGGCTTCATCGACCGCGACCAGGCCGAGGTGGCCCGGGCCGAGCCGCTGGTCATGCGCCGGCGCGCACCTACCGAGGTGGTCACGGCCGAGTACTTCGTCGAGGAGATGCGCCGTGAGCTGATCCGACGCCACGGCGAGGACTTTCTCTACCAGGGCGGCCTGTCGATTCGCACGACCTTGTCGCCCGAGTTGCAGGCGATCGCGGAGAAGGCGCTGCGCGACGGCCTGATCGCCTACGACCGCCGGCACGGCTGGCGCGGCCCCATGGAGCGAACGCAGCTGCACGCCGATCCCGGATGGCCGGCCCTGCTGGCGGAGATGGATCGCACGGGCGGGCTGGACAGCTGGGAGCTCGCCCTGGTCCTGGCGGTGGAGCCCGCAGCGGCCACGATCGGCCTTGTCGACGGCAGCACGGCGCCGTTGCCGCTGGCCGAGCTGAAATGGGCGCGGTCGGTCGACGAGGAAGGCAACCTGGGACCGCCAATCGAGCGCGCCGATCAGGTGCTCACCGCCGGCGACGTCGTCTGGGTCGAGAAAATCGCTCCCTCGGAGGGCGAACAGGGCGAAGCGCACTACACGCTCCGCCAGCCGCCCGAAGTCGAGGGCGCCCTGGTCGCGCTCAATCCGCATACCGGTCGGGTGCTGGCCCTGCAGGGCGGCTTCAGCTACGCCCGCAGCGAGTTCAACCGGGCCACCCAGGCCCTGCGCCAGCCGGGCTCGGCGCTCAAGCCCTTCGTCTACCTGGCGGCGCTGGAGAACGGCTTCACCCCGTCCAGCATCCTGCTCGACGCGCCGATCGTGATCGACCAGGGGGCCGGGCTGGGCAAATGGAAGCCGTCCAATTATTCGCGACGCTTCTACGGGCCGAGCACCTTGCGCCTCGGCATCGAGAAGTCGCGCAACGTGATGACCGTCCGCCTCGCCCAGGCGGTGGGGATGGATCGCATCCGGGAAATGGCCACCCGCTTCGACCTGGAGCGCGGTCTGGGGCGCAATCTCGCCTCGGCTTTGGGTTCGAACGAGGTCACGCTGCTGCAGCTGACCACCGCCTACGCGATGCTGGTCAACGGCGGCAAGCGCATCGAGCCGGCGCTGATCGAGCGCATTCAGGACCGCCACGGCCGCACGGTGATGCAGCGCGACGCGCGGCCGTGTCCGGCGTGCCAAAACGTCGCCTGGGAGGGCCAGCCGGCGCCGGTCCTGCCCGACCTGCGCGAAGAGGTGATCGATCCGCCTCACGCCTACCAGATGGTCAACCTGCTGCAGGGCGTGGTCGAACGCGGCACCGGGCAGCGGGCGCGCGCGATCGGCAAGCCGGTGGCGGGCAAGACCGGCACCACCGACGACAGCCGGGACGCCTGGTTCGTCGGATTCACGCCCGATCTGGTCGTCGGCGTATTCGTCGGCTTCGATCAGCCCAGAAGCCTCGGGCAGGACGAGCAGGGTGCGAGCGCAGCGCTGCCGATCTTCGTCGACTTCATGACGGCGGCGCTGAAGGACGAGCCGGCGACGCCGTTCCGCGTGCCGCCGGGCATCCGGCTGGTGCGGGTCGATGCCGAGACCGGGTTGCTGCCCGGGCCGACCACTGACGTGGCGATCCTGGAGGCTTATATACCGGGTACGGAGCCGACCGAAGCCAG
>DATGQR010000168.1:0-17102 GCA_035304105.1 Thermomicrobiales bacterium
TGAGATCGAACTCTACGGGCAGTACAAGGCGAAGATCAGCCTCGACGCCATCAAACGCCGCGCCGATGCGCCGCTGGGGAAATACGTGCTCGTCACCGCGATCACGCCTACCCCGCTCGGTGAGGGCAAGACCACCACGAGCGTCGGGCTCGGTCAGGCGCTGCACCGCCTCGGACAGCGCGCGATCATTGCGATTCGCCAGCCGTCGCTCGGGCCGGTCTTCGGGATCAAGGGCGGCGCGGCCGGCGGCGGCTACGCACAGGTCGTGCCGATGGAGGACTTCAATCTCCATCTCACCGGCGACGCGCACGCTGTTACTGCCGCCCACAACATGTGCGCCGCATTTCTCGACAACGCTCTGGCGCGCGGCAACAAGCTCAACATCAATCCCGAAACCGTCATGTGGCGGCGCGTGCTCGACGTCAATGACCGCGGCCTGCGAGACATTGTCACCGGTCTGGGCGAGGGCAATGGCGTCGTCCGCCAGACCGGCTTCGACATCACGGCCGCCTCGGAGCTGATGGCGATCCTGGCGCTCGCGACCGACCTCCATGACCTGCGCCGGCGCATCGGCCGAATCGTCGTGGCGTTCAACTACGACGGCGAGCCGGTCACGGCAGAGGATATCGGCGTCGCTGGCGCCATGACCGTGATCATGCGCGACGCGATCAAACCCAACCTGATGCAGACGCTCGAGAACTCCCCCGCCCTGGTCCACGCCGGACCGTTCGGCAACATCGCCCACGGCAACTCGTCGATCGTTGCGGACCAGATCGGGCTGCGCATCGCCGATATCCTCGTCACCGAGGCCGGCTTCGGATCAGACCTGGGCGCCGAGAAGTTCTTCAATATCAAGTGCCGCACCAGCGGGCTGCGCCCGTCCGTGGCTGTCATGGTCGCGACGATCCGCGCGCTGAAGGCGCACAGCGGTCGTTACCGCGTCATTGCCGGCAAGCCGTTGCCGCCGGAGATGGTCAACGAGAATCTGGAGGCCCTGCGCGAGGGCATTCCCAACCTGGTCAAGCAGATCGAGAACATCCGCCGCCATGGCGTTCCTGTCGTCGTCGCGATCAATCGCTTCCCGGACGACTCGCCGGCCGAAATCGAGCTGGTCAAGGAAGTCTCGCGCAGCGCCGGCGCGCTCGACGCGGTCGAGTCCGACGTCTTCGCCCGTGGCGGAGAAGGCGGCGAGGAGCTGGCTCGTGCCGTTCTCGAGGCCAGCGAGGCGCCCAACAGCTTCGACTTCCTCTACGACCTCGACGCGCCGATCAAGACCAAGATCGAGACGATCGCCACTGAGATTTACGGCGCCGGCAGCGTCTCCTACACGCCGGCCGCCGAGCGCGCGATCCGCCGCTTCACGCGGCTGGGCTACGACTCGCTGCCGATCTGCATGGCGAAGACGCACCTCTCGCTCAGCGGCGATCCCGCGCTCAAGGGTCGTCCCCAGGGTTTCGACCTCCTGATTCGCGAGGTGCGCGCCTCGGTCGGTGCCGGCTTCGTCTACCCGATCGTCGGCGAGATGCGCACCATGCCGGGCCTGGGCAGCTCGCCGGGAGGCCTCAACGTCGACATTGACGACGAGGGCAACATCGTCGGTCTGTTCTAGCCGATACCTCTCGCCAGTACCGAAGAGCGGGCGCCCGACAGCGCCCGCTCTTGTTTACTCGATAAGCGCTCCGACAACAGTCTCTACTTGCTTCCGATCGGCACCAATCAACGCGATCGAATCTCGATCGATCACCACCGCAGGCTATGTTCTATGCAGAACGACACCAGACACCGAAATTCATGCCGTTCGCCGGTCCTACGACGATGGGCATTTGTGGATCCGTCGTGCGTTCAGGTGATCCGCAACACGGTATAAACGGTTGGAAACGAAAACGCCGGGCACATGGCCCGGCGTCATGCGTTCGATTCGTTTGGAGGGCTGGGGAGCAGGGATTCGAACCCCAACTTTCTGATCCAGAGTCAGACGTCCTACCGTTAGACGACTCCCCAATATGATGTATGGCCCGTCCAAGGGCCAACAGCAATTATAGTCGACGACACCTGCTCGACGCCACCTCGGCCAGCCGCGCCATTGCGGGCACGACAACGCCGGCTTGGACCACCACGACGTCATCCTCGGCGCTCCACCAGTCTCAGTTGTCCCGGCGCGTCGAGAACCGCGAAATCTAGTTCGGCGAGATCGGGATGATCGACAAGGTCGGCGTCCGTCGAGGTGACCACCAACTGGCACTCGCTCTCGCGAGCGCTCGTCAGCAGCATATCGCGATGCCGGCTATCCAATTCGGAGAGAACATCGTCGAGCAACAGCGCCGGCCGGACGCCAAGCCGCGTACTGATGAACTCGATCTCGGCAAGCTTCAGGGCTACGATAGCGAGCCGCTGCTGGCCGCGCGAGCCAAAGCGCTGAATCGGGCGGCCGCCCAGACGAATCTCCAGATCGTCACGGTGCGGCCCGACCGTGGTCACTCCACGAGCGATATCCTCCGCGACACTACCCCTGATCGCGCTCTCGACGGCCACCGAAACGCGCTGGGCCGCCGAGCGGACCTCTAGCTCCCCTCTCCGGATCGGCTCCCACCAGGCGTCCGGCTGCTGCAGGGTCGAAGCGTAGGTTACGTCAAGATCACCCTCAAACGACGCCAGCTCCCTGAAAAACCTCGCCGCCGACCGCGCAATCTCGGCCGCAGCAATCGCTCGGGCCGCGATGACGTACGCGCCAAGCGCCGTCACCTGGTCGTCCCAGAAGGCTAGCTCGTCGCGCTTGCTGTCACCGGCGGCGATCGCCCTGAGCAAGCTGTTGCGCTGCGTCACCATGCGGCCGAAGCGCGACAAATGACGCATGTACTCCCGATCGACCTGCGAGAGCACAACGTCGAGGAACCGGCGGCGCACTCCTGGCGAGCCGATCACCAACTCAAGGTCCTCCGGGGAAAATGCGACCGTTGGGAAGATGCCGACCACGTCGATGGCGCGCCGGGCCACATCCCCAACCCTCAGGAGTTTTCGCGAGCTGTTACCGTTGCCGGCGCGCTCGAGGAACACCTCGATGCGCGCGGTGCGGTGATCGTTTTCGATATGCGCCCGCACGCGCGCATAAGGTGCGGTGCCGAACTCGATGCCGCTCTCGTGGCCGATCAGATCAGCATCGAGCACGCCTCGGCGCGAGCGGGTGGTGGAGACCAGCAGCAATGCCTCGACAATCGTCGTCTTGCCGGAACCATTCGGCCCGACGATCCGGATACCGCGCGGGGAGATCGGCAAGTCGAGACGTCGATAGAGCCGGAACTCTTCCAGTTCCAGGCGGGTGACGCGAACGGGGCTAGCCGACACAAGCGCGAGCGGGCACTAGTTCGCCCCGATCACCATCGGCATGATGACGTGAACGAAGGAGTCGTCGTCGACAGGCTTGAAAACGCCGGCCGCATTTGGTCCCTGCAGCTCGAGCGCGACCGACGGGCTGCCCAGAACTGAAAGCACGTCCGTCAGGTAGCGACCATTGAAGGCGACTTCCAGCTCACTGCCTTCGACCTGCGCGTCGAGGTCGTCCCGGTTGTCGCCGGTGTCGGCGGCCGTCGCCGTAATTGTCATTCGCCCGATACCGTCCGCGCCGCCGGCCGGCTCCAGGGCGAACTTCACGACGTCGTTGTTCGAACGCGCGAAGATCGCCGCGCGCCGGGCTGCGTCGAGCAGCACTTCGCGGGAGACGACGGTGCGTGTGTTCCATTCCTGCGGGATGATCTGCTTCAGGTCCGGGAACGTGCCGTCGATCAGGCGCGTCACGACGGTGATATCCGGAATCGAGACGATCATCTGCGCCTGATTGGGGGTGATCGAGATCTCGGCCGGCTCCTCCGAGTCGGCGATGATGCGGGCAATCTCCTGCATACTGCGCGCCGGGACGACGATCGAGATGTCGTTCTCTAGCTCGCGGCCGATATCCATTTCGCGGAACGACATCCTGAAGCCGTCGGCCGCCGCCAGCGCCAGCTTGGTGCCTTCGCTCTCAATGTGAACACCCGCCAGGACCGGGCGCGAATCATCGGTAGCCGCCGCGAACACAACCTGGGCGATGGCTTCACTGAGCAAGCCGCTATCGACCGTAAGCGCGGCCGCCGGGGTCGACTCCGGAGTCACCGCCGGGAATTCGTCGGGATCCTGCCCGCGGACATGCGCCTGTGTCGCCCCTTGCTTGACGAGCATCGTCGTCGGGCCTGAGTCTTCGTACAGTTGCACTTCACCGGACGAGAGGCTGGAAACGAAATCGTTGAGCACCCGCGCCTGCAGCGCCGCCTTGCCGGGCTCGTCCACGCGCGCCGGAATCCGGCAGGTGATACCGAGCTCGAGATTCGTGGCCGAAACCGTGAGGGCGTCCTCCTCGGCCTCGATCAGGTAGTTGCTCAACACCGGAAGCGTCGTCCGTGAAGCCACCGCACGCCCGGTGATGCTCAACGCGCGCTGTAGATCCTGCTGCAGACAGGTGACTCTCACGATCCTTCGCTCCTTAGTGTCCGTACACCCCCAAAATGGAACCGGATTATAACACTTGACCGCGCTGGCGCGCACCGCTAGAATTTAGAACAAACGTTCTCACTCGGTTTTGAGGAGTCTCCTAATGCTCGAACACAACGTATCGCCAGCCGAATTCGAGGGCGCGTTCTATGGGCCCGCAGCGAGCGTCCGTGAGCTGGAGCAGCGGCTCGAGCGCGGCTGGCGCATGATCGAGGCCGAGGAAGCCAAGGGCGCCCCCACCGATCATCTCGTCAACCACCTGCTAAACCTGCTCGCCCAGTACGAGTCAGCATACCGCGAACTCCGCGCCGCCTGAATCCCAGCGATGCCGGCGCTCCGGCGCGTTGACCGGTCGGTGACCCGCTGCTAGTCTCGTGCGATTCTGATTTGAGCGCTCGGGAAGGCAGCGACAGTGGCGAGCTACGACCTCCAACTCCTCCGTTCTCAACTTCCAGTTCTCCGCGAGTGGACCTACCTCAACACCGGCACCGTCGGTATCATGCCCGACCCCGTGTTCGACGAGTTGATGGCGATCATGCGAGCCTACGAGCAGGGCGGTCACACCAGTCAAGCCGATGCAACACTTGGCGCAGACCGCGCAAAGGAAGCGCTCGGCACAATCCTCGGCGTGCCGGCCGACCAGATCGCATTCAATCGAAACGCTACCGACGGGATCAACACCATCGCTGCCGGCTTCCCGCTCGCCCCTGGGGACGAGGTAGTCACCTCGACGGAGGAGCACCCGGCGATGGTGCTTCCCTGGCTCGCCGCCTGTGACCGCGCCGGCGCAACCCTCGGCTTCGTCGAGTTGTCACCCGATCCAGAGCAACTCCGCGCCAATCTCAGCAAAGCACTGACCGATTCGACCCGGATCGTGGCCATCAGCCATGTCTCTTGCGAAACGGGCACGCGCGTGCCGGTCCAGGTCATCCGCGACGTCGTCGGACCGGACGTAGCCATTCTGATCGACGCCTCCCAGTCCGTCGGCCAGTTCCCCTTCTCGATCGCTGACTTCAATGCCGACTTCGTGATCGGCAACGGGCATAAGTGGCTAGCCGGCCCGAAAGGCACCGGCTTCGTCTGGCTGGCGCCGGGGTCGATGCACCTGGCTCCGCCGGTGTACTTTGCCAGCGATACCTTCGATCCGCCTTGGAGCCGCGAACACTATCAGCGGGAGCCTAACCCGGCCGTCAAGTACGCCGAGCGGGCTTCCCGCTATGAGATGGGCACGCGCGCCTGGCACCTCCATGCGGGGCTGACCGCCGCCATCGAGTACCAGGCGGCGTTGGGCTGGGACGCGATCGCGAGCCACATCGCCTCGATGTCGACGCTGGTCAAGCAGGAGCTGGCACGCCTGCCCGGCGTCACCGTCCACTCCCCGATGGACTGGGAAGCATCTTCGGGCCTGGTCACCTTCTCCGTCGAGGGCCTGAGCGGAGTCGAAGCCTCAGCAAAGCTGTGGGAGGAATACCGTATCGCCCAGCGACGGGTCGAGTGCCCCTCAGCGGTTCGGATATCGTGCGCCTACTTTACGGACGACGAGGACGTCAGCAAGATCGTCGCTGCCGTCGCCAACTTGGGCGACTAGCACTCCCAGAAGACGCGATTGTGGAACTCCAGCCGCCAGTGGCCGTCAACGAGCGCGAGCTGAGTGACACCACAGTTCGACATTGCGAACTTGCCGCGATCCAGCGGCGGCAGGCCCAGCAAGATCGTCATGATCGTGCGTAGCGATCCGCCGTGAGCCACCGCCGCCACATCCTTGGCTTCGCCGTCATTCCGGCTGACGTGCTCTATGAACGCGTCCAGCCGCGCGACGAGGTCATCCAACGACTCGCCGCCAGGCGCCGCAATCCCCGACTGGCTGAACACGCCCGGCCCCCAGTCCGCCTCAAGGCCGTGCTCCTCCAGCACCGTCCGAAAGTCGGTGTAGGCCACGCCCTGGAGCACGCCATAGTGCAGCTCGCGCAGCCGAGGATCTGCGCGCACCTCTGCTCCTTGCGCCTCCCCGACCGCCCGGGCCGTCTGCATCGCCCGCTGGAGATCTGACGCGTAGATGCGGTCGAAGCGCACGATTTCTGCCAGCGCACGGCCGGTCTGTGCCGCCTGCTCGACGCCACGATCAGTGAGAGGGGTATCCAGTTGCCCCTGGAATACCCCTCGGATGTTGTGGTCGGTTTCGCCGTGGCGAATCAACCAGAGTCGCATCCACCGACCGCCTTCTTAGTTGGTGATAATCTCGATATTTTCGATGAAGACCGGCTCGGTCGGGCTGGAAGCCTCGCCGCTCGGTCCTCGCTGGACGGGAACCTGCGCGATCTGATCGACCACGTCCAGGCCCTCGACCACCTCGCCGAAGATCGTGTAATTCTTCGGCAATTGCCCCGAGAGATCGGCCAGGGTGATGAAGAACTGCGATCCGTTGGTGTTTGGCCCGGCGTTGGCCATCGCCAGCGTGCCGCGCGTGTAGTCGCGCACGACCGGCTCGTCGGCGAAGCGATAGCCAGGGCCACCCGTGCCCGTACCGGTCGGGTCACCGGACTGAATGACGAAGCCGGCCAGCACGCGGTGGATCGGAACGTTCTCGTAGAAGCCCTGGTTGGCCAGGAACACGAAGTTGTTGACGGTGTTCGGCGCTTCGCCCTCGAACAGGTCGACGGTCACGTCACCAAAGTTGGTGATGATCCGCGCGCGGTAGTCGACCCCATCCTCGAGCATCATCGCCGGGGGCGCGTCCCATTGCTGCAATTCATCGAATCCTTTCGTCGGCGGCGCGTCCTGCGCGCCAGCACTTGAAGCGTCTCTGGTCACGGTCGCCGTCGGCTCCGGCGTGGCGGTGTTGCGCGGCGCCTCGGTTGGGTCGAGGTCCTCGTCAGCGTCACCACAGGCGCCGAGCAGCATCGCCAACGCGGCGAGCGTAGCGATCAACGCAAGACTGCGCCTAATCACTCAACTGTACTCGCTCCCCAGCCTCCAGCCCGAGCTCGGGGGCGATTTTGCTCAAGCCGGCGACGACGGTCATGATGTGCTCGTCGAAGTCCACGCCGAACTCCTCGGCCGTGCGCAGCATCTCATCGCGATCGACGGCGCGCGCGAAGGCCTTGTCCTTCATCTTCTTCTTGACCGACTTCGGCTTGACGTCATCGAGCGATTTCGACGGTCGCACCAGCGCCACGGCGACGATGAAGCTGGACAACTCATCGACCGCCGCCAGCGCCTTGCGGAGCTGGGTGTCTCGCGGGACGCCGCAGTGATCGGCATGACTCAGGACATCGAGCACGATGTCCTCAGGCACTCCCCGTTCGCGCAGGATCGGTGCGCCGTCCTGCGGGTGCTGATCCAATGTCGGGTGAATCTCGAAGTCGAAATCGTGGATCAGGCCTACGAAACCCCAGCGCTCCTCATCCTCGCCCAACCGCCGGGCATACTCGCGCATCGAAGCCTCAACAGCCAGGCAGTGGCGCAACAGCTGCGGCCCCTTGACGAACTCGGTTAGCAGGTTCCAGGCGTTTTCTCGCGTGATTTCCAACGACTCTACTCTCCCAGCGCTCCCAATCGTGGATGCCGCGTCCCATACTACACAATCAGCATGGCATCCCCGAATGAATAGAACCGATAGCGTCGCTCGATGGCATGCTCGTAAGCGCGCTCGATCAACTCAGTGCCGGCAAAGGCTCCTACCAGCAAGAGCAGCGTCGTCCTGGGAAGGTGGAAATTCGTCACCAGGGCGTCAACCAACCGGAACCGGTACGGCGGCCGGATGAAGATGTCGGTCCGCCCGCTTCGCGGGGCCGCACACACGTTACCATGTTGGCCGAGCGTCTCCAGCACGCGCGTCACCGTCGTGCCCACCGCCACGACGCGTCCACCACGTTCCCGGCAGTGGGCGATTGCCTCCACCGTCTCTTCCGGCACTGAGTACCACTCGGAGTGCATGACGTGCGCGTCGATATCGTCACTGGCTAGCGGCCGGAACGTGTCGACGCCGACGTGCAGGGTCAGGCGCGCCAATTCGATGCCGCGCTCTCGGCAGCGTTTGAGCGTTGTCGGCGTGAAGTGCAGGCCGGCGGTTGGTGCGGCGGCCGAACCTGCCTGTTCGGCATAGACCGTCTGATATCGGTCCGGGTCGTCCAGCGGAGTGCGGATGTACGGCGGCAAGGGCACCCGGCCGTGTCGCTCGATGATGGCCTCATCGGCTACCCGCACCAGGCCGGCGTTCCCCTCGCGCCCAACAAACTCGACCTCGGATTCATCCGCCTCGCCTTCGATCATCAGTAACTCGCCCGGCTTGAGCCGGCCGAGAGGACTGATCAGTGCCTCCCACATTTCTTCGCCGCGGCGCTCGAGCAAGAGGATTTCCACGCGCCCGCCCGTACGGCGGCGAGCGAATAACCGGGCGGGGATCACACGGGTATCGTTCAACACCAGCAGGTCACCAGGGTCAAGGAGATCCGGCAGTTCGTGGAAGCGGTGGTCGGCGAGGGCGCCAGTATCGCGGCGCACAACGAGAAGCCGCGAGCTATCTCGCGGCTCGACTGGCGTCTGTGCGATCAGTTCTTCCGGCAGGTGGTAGTCGAGGAACAGCCGCTCGTCACCCGGTGACACGCCCGGCTACCCCTCAGGTTGACGAGACGTCGAAGAGCGGCGCCTGCTGCGACCCGGGCTCGACTTCGGGCGGTTGCAACCCCAGGTGCTCGTAGGCGCGGCGAGTGACGACCCGGCCGCGCGGCGTGCGCTGCAGGAAGCCGAGCTGAATCAGATAAGGCTCGTAGACATCCATGATCGTGTCTGATTCCTCGCTCGTCGCCGCCGCCAGGGTATCGACCCCGACCGGCCCGCCATCGAATTTCTCGATGATCGTTCGCATGATCTTACGGTCCACGTCGTCGAGACCGAGCGGGTCCACGTCGAGCATCGTCATCGCGCGGCCGGCGACATCGGCATCGATCACGCCATCGGCGCGCACCTCGGCGTAGTCCCGGGCGCGCTTCAGCAACCGGTTCGCGACACGCGGCGTGCCCCGCGAGCGATGGGCGATCTCCCGCGCGCCGCGCTCATCGACCGGCACGCCGAGAATTTTCGCCGAGCGGGTCACGATCTCGGTCATCGCATCATCGTCGTAATACTCGAGCCGGAACACCGCGCCGAAGCGGTCACGCAGCGGCGACGTCAGCAACGCCAGGCGTGTCGTGGCGCCGACTAGCGTGAAGCGCGGCAGGTTGAGGCGCATCGAGCGCGCGGCTGGCCCCTTGCCCAGGACGATGTCGACGGCGAAATCCTCCATCGCCGGGTAGAGCACCTCCTCGACGACCCGGCTGAGCCGGTGGATTTCGTCGATGAAGAGCACGTCGCCAGGCTTCAAGTTCGTCAAGATCGAGACGAGGTCTCCGGGGCGCTCGATCGCCGGCCCGGAGGTGATGCGGACGTTGACACCCATCTCGGCGCCGATGATCGTCGCCAGCGTCGTCTTGCCCAGGCCAGGCGGCCCGTAGAGCAGCATGTGGTCCAGCGCCTCGCCGCGCGCCATAGCCGCCTCGATGAAGATCGAAAGCGTCTCCTTGACCCGCTCCTGACCGATATACTCCGCGAGCCGCTTCGGGCGCAGACTCGCTTCAGCTACCGCGTCCTCGTCCAGGTGCTTACCACTGACAACCCGGCCGCTCATCCCAACCATCCTTCGGTGCAGAGTGCGTCGTTTAGCCCTGAGTATATCAATCCAAGTCGAACATCTGATCTAGTCTGCGCCCTGAGATGCGCGGAAATCCGGAACGCCGTCCACCAGCCGCACACGCTTGCCACAGGCATGACATGCCAGTTCGTCATCGGCGGGTCGAAGTCCACCGCCACAATGCGGACACGCCAGCTTCTCGATCAGCCGATCGGTGGGACAGGGCGCATCACCGGCAGACTGGCGCGACCGTATGCGCTCGATCCCAAGCTCGTGAATCGCCTCGGCCGCGTCCCGGACGATCGGTAGGTCCGGCCCGACCCCGAGCTCTGACAGGGCCTCGCCGACCACCTCACCTGCGATCGTGCCCGGCCGCCGGCGCTGAAGTCGCCCCCGCTTTGCCCTCGGCAGATGTTCGGGAACGACCGGATCCGGTAACCCCGGCAGTTCGACGTCGTAGGCTGCCTGCAGCGCGTGGCGATAGCCATCCACGGCGGCGCCCATGGAGTGCTCCCGGCTGACCCAGGCACGCGCCGCCTGTCCGACCTCATTGCGCAGCGACTCATTGCCGGCCAGTTCAAACAGCGCCGCCTCGATGATCTCGACCTCAAACTCGTCCGGCTTGATCTTCACGGCGACGCTGGATGGCACTTCCGATCCCGACCCATCATCGGTGATCAGCACCGGCCTGCCAGACGCGAGCAGCCGCAACAGGCTCGCTGACGTCTCTCCCGTCGATGGATAGCGCAGATTGACGCAGGCATCAGATGCCGCAGCCAGCAACCGGGCAGTCACGGCGTCGACGTACCCGAGACAGCTGACTATACCTTCGAGGCCGAGCAAGCGGACTTCGCGCCGCATGTCCTCGCTATCGGACTGGCTGCCGGCGATGATGAAGCGCGTCTCGGGCAACCGCGTAGCCAACCGGCGAATTGCGCGCAGCACCACCGGGATGCGCTTGTTCGGGTTCACGTGGGTGATGGAGGCGACCACAAACTGCGATTCCGGGATATCAAGGGCGTAACGGGCCTCGTCGCGGCCGATCTCCGCAGGAAGCGGTACGCCCATCGGCACGCGCACGACCTTAGCCCCCGGCACGTGCCGCATCACCTGCTGGCGCGCGTGCTCGCTGTGGACGATGACCATCCGTGCCCGCTCGATGTAGCGTTCGCTGAGCGGGTAGTCTTGCAAGTCCTCCACCGGCCGACCGGCGACGATCTGCTCTCCAACGGCGACGCCGTCGGAGCCGTAGCGCCGGCGCAACTCAGCCCAGTAATCGGCTTCGCTGCGCGTGCGGAGATGCCTGACCAGCATCGCGTGGTGCAGGACGACGTCGTGAAGTACGATGACGCCCTCCAGATCGAGAGCCGTCTGAAAGGCCCGCTCGTGGTGCTCGCTGTTGCCCAGATGGATGACGGTCGGCAGGGCTGGATCCGGGCATCGCTCGCCTGCATCACGGATCGTGGACAGCTTCGGTAATCGCGAGCCGCTTTCGAGAAAGAGATCGACGTCCCAGAGCCCATCGACAGCGCGCAGGAAGTCATCGCAGTAGCCGGCGATGCCCGTTCGGCGGGGTGGCAGGGGCCCAACCCATTGCACGCGAGCTTGCGGCCCCATCACTGCTCTCCAAGCAACGCGGCGACAACGTCGTCCCAGCTGTTTGGGCGCGTCCGCTCGCGGCCGCACATGCCGTGACGCCGTGCGGTCGCCTCGTCCTGATATGCATTGATCGCCTCCGCGAGCGGCTCCGGATCGAGTTCAGTGACCAGCCCGGTCTCGCCGTGCTGCACGAATTCGAGAACACCCCCAGCGTCGGCGCTGGTAATGACTGGCTTCCCGGCCGCGTGGGCCTCGACGGTGACGTAGCCGTAGTCCTCATCCACCGGCGCGTAGTAGACGGCGCGGCATTCCCGAAACAGCCGCGCCAACTCCTCGTCCGGCACTCGTCCGACGAAGTCGATCCGGTGGGACACTCCAAGCGAGGTCACCAAACCTTCAAGGCGGCTCCGCAGAGGGCCGTCCGACGCGACCACCAGGCGCAGCGGTTCGGCGACGAGCGGCCACGCTCTGATCACAGCCTCGATGCGCTTGAGCTCGTCCAGCCGCGCGGCGCTCAGCACGAACGGCTCGTAGGCGTCGGGCCGGAGTTCGCGATCCTCGACGGGCGGGTACAGCACCTCGGCGTCCAGGCCATTGAAGCGCTTCAACCGCTCGGCGACGTTCTTGCTGATTGCGTAGCGGCGCTCGCATTCACCGATGCCATTGTTATCCACTGCCACGACCGCCTCGCGGATGGCCTGGTCCTCCGCTCCAGGCCCGAAATCCGAGACGCTCGTCCCGTACAGATCGTAGGCCTGCCGGTGCTGGTGAACCAGCCAGAGGATCTTGCGGGGGTGCTTCACCGCCCAGGTCGGGAACTTCGTGCAAATCACCAGGTCGATCGGCCGCCCGTTCGCCTCTTCGACGTAGAGCAGGCGCCAGGCTAGCGCGCTCCGCAGCAACCGTTCGGCTGGATACCAGCTGAGTGGCAATCCGACCACGTCCGCTTGATGCCCGCGCTCGACGAGTGCGTCCCGCAGGCCATACACCAGCACCTCGGCGCCGCCAGACTCGAATGGAACCTGAGAATGGAGGATGAGCACCCGCAATGTCGCGCCCTACTCCTGAGGCGTCCCGCCGGCAGCGCTGTCCCGGTCGATCTCCGGCCGAAGCGCCGAGAGCTCGGCTTCCAGTTCGTAGAGCACGCCGAGTACGGCCAGGTTGAACTCATTCTGCTGCTGCACGATCGGGTTGATGTACCAGCGCAACGCGATGCGCATCGCGCGCTTGGCGAGCACTTCGAGCCGCCCCCCAACCGGCCAGGTCGGCGTGATCCCCCAGTGCGCGTTCACCGTCGCGAGACGCCGCGCCTCACTCAAGGCGCGCTCCAAATTTCGGGCTCGCGCGCCGGCCTGCCCCCAACGCCCCGAGCTGACGCGCTCGCGAATCTCGCGCATGGTCGCTTCGATCGCCGATTCGCTCATACCCCGTGTCTTCCCCTACCCCCGAACGCGCAACCCGAGCACGTCCTCGAACGCATCGCCGATTCTTCCGAACACCCGATCCCAAGTGTAGTGCGCCTCGACCTTGCGCCGGCCAGCCGCCCCCAGCCGAATACGAAGCTCCGGCGACGAATACAAGCGTTCCAGGGCAGCCGCGAGCGCCTCCGGCTGGCCGAACGGGACGAGCAGGCCATCCGCGCCATCGTCGATGATCTCCCTCACCGCCCCAACGGCCGCCCCGACGACCGGTTTGCCGTTCGCCCAGGCCTCCAGGTAGACGATGCCGAATGACTCCGTCCGGGAGGGCATCGCCAGCACATCCATCCCGCCCAGCAGCCGTCGCTTGGCTTCGTCATCGATCATGCCCGGCCGGTGCACCCAAGGCCAATCGTCCGCGCCCCGCTCGCGCATCCAGGTACGGAACGCGCTAAGCTCCGGGCCCACCAGCACCAGCTCGATGGGTACGCCACGATCCCGTAGCAGGCGCGATGCTTCGACGAGATCGACGGTGCCCTTGTCAGCGGCCAGCGCCCCCAGCGACGCCACAACGAACGCCGAGCGGCCGAATAGCAGATCCATATCACGCGATTTGACGCAAACTACATCGTTTTGCGTAATACCAGCTCCCACTGTCTTGATTCGCCGTGACTCCACACCACATTCAGCAACGAATTCTGCTTCAAGTCGGGTCATCGTGAGTATGAGATTGGCGGCGCGAAGCAGGTCTCGATGGTGAGGCATGGAGACGTACCGCCGTGCCACGCTGTCCGCCCCGTCTCCGAGGTGAGCGAACGGGATGAGTACAAGTGGGACACCGAGTAGACGAGCGGCGTCCCACGCCTCGATTGCCAATCCCTCGATCCCCAGGTTCGTGGCGATGATCACGTCGACAACTGGATCGGAACGCAGTGCTGCTCTCAACTTGGGGATAGATGGCAGGAATCGACTCGCCGCTCGAAACGGCGGGGCCCAGCGAACCACGCGACTTGCCTCACCCATGCCGCGGCGAACGGCGCCGAACAGATAGCGCCCGCCGAAGCGATGACGCACTTCGAGCCGTTGGACTTTCACTCCGTTGAGGCTGTCACGGCGCGGAGCTTCGATCCTTCGAGCCCGCCGGTCCCAGAAGTACTCGAGGTCATACGCGTCTGTGGTAATGACGCTAGCTGACCAGCCGCTCCGAACCAGCCATTCGGCGAGCGCCTGAACGTAGATCTCCGACCCGCCTCGGAACGGATAGTAGCGATGGTTGACGAGTATGGCCTTCAACTCGACGCGCTCAACTCTCCGGCGACGCCGTTGGCTCGTCCTCGGTCGGCTCGGCGCCGCTCAGCTCGTCGATGCGCTCCTGAGCCTGCTCTGCGAGGCGCGAGTCCGGCGCGATCTCGATGACGCGCTCGTACCACTCGCGGGCGGCCTCTTCATCGGGGGGATCTTTGAGCTCGTGAAGCTGCCCCAGGTAATACGCCGGCCCGGCCACGTCCGGTAGCAGGTCGTAGGCGCGTTGTAGCTGGACCTGGGCGTCCAGGACGCTGCCGTTGCGAAGGAGCGCGATCCCAAAGGACAACCGCAGGTTGCCGTCGTCCGGGCGTAGCTGGGTCGCTCGCTCGTAGAGCGGGATGGCGTCAGCCATATTGCCTTGATTCGCGTAGATGTCGGCCAGCACGGCTGCCGCCCCCGCGTCCTCCGGATCTCTGGCCACCGCAGTTTCCAGGCGCGACGTCTCTTCCTGGACGGTATCGACGGCTCCATCGTCGTCGCCACCCGCGCCGAAGATCGCTCCGCCGAAGACGACCAGGCTCCCCAGCACCAGGGCCGCGACCATAGCGATCGCGAAGATCGTGAAACCAAGAGATGCGCCTCGTCGTCCAGGCATGCTCACGTCGACTCCTATGCCAATCGGCCGTCTTATGCTACGATTATTCTCCCGCCGGAGCGCTCCTCCGACGGGCGAAATGGCTCCCCTAGAGCCGTTCCAAGCCTACTCGAAATGGGGTCTGGAACCTTTACTGGCGGCGCCTTTTCGTGCTACAATTAGCGGGTTGCAATATGCTGCCGAAGTGGCGGAACCGGAAGACGCGCTACGTTCAGGGCGTAGTGCCCGTAAGGGCGTGAGAGTTCGAATCTCTCCTTCGGCACCACCGGCGTCGGCCGGGCTTCGCGCCCGGCCTGCACGTTAAGAATTGACGCGCATCGAACTGGTGATCGCTGGCCGACTGGCCAGAGGAAAGTCCGGGCTGCGCAGAGCAGGGTGCCTGGCGAAAGCCAGGGCGGCAGGTCCGGTGCCTGTCGACAGTCCAGATTGGCAGCCGGCGTCATGCCGGCTGAGAGCAACAGAGACCAAGGCTGCCCGGCTCGTCCGCGGCAGAGTGAAAAGGGCAATCCTCCCCGCAGCAATCCCAAGGCGGTTCGTTATCGAGTTGCTCGCTCGAGAACCAGGTAGGGAGCAGGCGCCCAATCGGCGCCCGGCGTGGTTGTACCGCGCCGAGATAGATGATCACCGAAAAACAGAACCCGGCTTATCGTTCGATGCCGTCGATCATGGTGCCTCTAGCTCAATTGGCAGAGCACTGGTCTGTGGAACCAGTGGTTACGGGTTCGAGCCCCGTGAGGCACCCCCACTCAACAATCAGCCGTCCACGCCGCGCACCGGATCGCCCGCGGGCGTTCGACAGCGTGTCGGCACTACGGTACGATTTGCGTGCCAGGCCCTCGTAGCTCAACGGATAGAGCACTTGTCTTCGGAACAAGGGGTTGGGGGTTCGAATCCCTCCGAGGGTACCGCTCGTTTGGGAATTGCGCGCCCGCCTCCGGGCGCAAGGGAAATCGGGACGTGCAAGCCGCTATCGTTTCGGTCGGCTCCGAGATTCTGCGAGGCGCTCTCCTCGATACCAACGCCCAATACTTCGCACGCGAGCTCACCACCATCGGCCTCGAGGTCGTACGTGTCTCCCAGGCCCCGGACGATCTCGACACCATCACCTCCGTTCTACGTGAATCGATCGAGCTCGCCGACATCGTCGTCGTCTCCGGTGGCCTCGGTCCTACCGAGGACGATCTGACCCGAGAAGCCGTCATGGCGCTCACCGGCGAGTCACCCACAGTCGACGAGGACGTGGTTGCCGCAATCCGTGCCCGCTTCGCCGCGCGCGGCGACGAAATGCCGTCCCGCAATATCAAGCAGGCCTGGACCATCCCCTCCGCCAGGATCATCGCTAATCCTCACGGCACGGCGCCCGGCTGGCTCGTCGAGTTCAACGATCGCCTAATCGCGATCCTTCCCGGACCGCCGCGCGAAAACCGGCCAATGTGGGAGTTGCAAATCAGGCCGCACATCGTCCTGCGCGCGACCGATCAAGCGATCGTGACTCGCACCATCAAGACGATCGGCATCGGAGAATCGGCAGTCGCCGACGCAATCGACGACCTGATCGCCCGCGAATGGCCGGTCGTCGGCACTTACGCCAAGAGCGATGGCGTCCACGTTTCAATCACCGCCAACCACCCGGACCGGTCCGTAGCGGCGGCGACCGTGCGAGCCGTGACCGCAGAGGCGGTCGAACGTCTGGCACCATATGTCTACGGCATGGGCGACGACTCGCTGGCTGCGGCCGTCGTGCAACCGCTTACCGCCGCGGGCATCAAAATCGGTGTCTGCGAGCTTGGCAGCGGCGGCGGTCTATCCGCGTTGCTGCTCGCCGACCCGGCCGCCGAGTCGGCCATAGCCTGGTCAAGCCTGCTCCCCCTTCACGCCGTCGACGGCTATCGCGAACGCAGCGCGGAGGACCTGGCCGCGAGCGCCGCCAGACAGCACGCTGGGAGCCGCGACCTGGGCACGATCGCCGTCGTGGCGCTGAAATCGGCGTCAACGG
>DATGQR010000169.1:0-16845 GCA_035304105.1 Thermomicrobiales bacterium
AGCTGCGCGCGGAGCCCGGCGAAAAGGCCACAAAGCCGGGCATGGGCGATTGCGACCCTGTCCGTCAGCCTCGGAACGCGCGCAGCACGTCGAGCAGCTCGGCGTGGGTCGCGGGGGTGTTGGGGACGGGGCTGAGGATCAGGTGATCGATGATATCGAGGTCAGCCATGGCGCGGATGCCGGCGGCGACCTCCTCCACAGTGCCGCGCAACGCCCGGTCTGGGTGGCTGAGTGATGCGGGCAGCGTCTCGCGGTCGGCCGGGCTCAGGTGCTCCGGGTAGAGGACGTAGAGGCCGACGGTGACGGCGATCGTGGACGGGTCACGGCCCGCCTGGCCGCAGGCTTCCAGGAACTCAGCGTGGCGCGGCAGGAAGGACTCTGGCCGCGCGAACCAGGCAGCGTTCCACTGATCGGCGTAGCGCGCCGTCAGGCGGGTCATCCGCGGGCCGCGCGAGGCGATCAACAGCGGCGGCCCGCCTGGGCGGGGACCGCGCGGGCGCAGCTCGCAGTCCAGCGCGCTGAAGTGCTCGCCCCGGAAATCGACCCGGCCCGCGCGCAGCAACGGCGCGATAATCTGCAAGCCCTCCTCGAACTGGCCGGCCAGTCGCTCGAACGGCACGCCGAGGGCCTCGAACTCCGGCTGGTGCCAGCCGGCGCCCAGCCCGAGGATCAGGCGGCCACCGGAGATCTCGTCGAGCGTGACCGCCATCTTGGACAGCAGCGCCGGGTTGCGGAAGGGCATCGCCAGCACCAGCGTGCCGAGCTCGACCCGCTCCGTCGCCTCGGCCAGCGCCGTCAGGATCGACCAGCACTCCCAGACGCCGAAGGCTGCCTGGCCGGGAAAGCGAAACAGGAAGTGATCCGGCAGCCAGAGTGAGTCGAAGCCGGCCGCCTCCGCCCGCAGCGCCAGGTCGCGCACGGTGGCATACGGGAACGGCTCGCCCGTCTCCTCCTGCTCGCCGATCGGCAAGACCACGCCAAGCTTCATGCATCGCCCCTCTTCATCGCCGCGCCGGACAGGGCGGCAATGGTAGCGCGGCCGTCAAGGGGGAGTGGCTGCCGGTACCACGGTGCGGAGGCGCGGCTGCTATCGTATGCCCATTACCGGGCCGCGCCCGGCTAGAAGTGATGACGAGGCACTGCCATGGCAAACATGACGATCAAGATGGTCGCGCGCGACTATGACTTCCTGACGCCGCTGATCGGCGGCGACGTGAAGCCCGAGGGCATCGAGCTGATCATCGACCGGGCGACCTCGATGGCCGCCTTCCGGACCGACGAGTCATTCCAGGCCGGCGAGATGTCCTTCTCCCAGTACGTCCGCCGGCTCGACAGCGGCGAGGATGACATCGTCGGCTTCCCGATCTTCCTGATGCGCGGCTTCCGGCACCGCTGCTTCTTCACCCTGCGCGACAATGGACTGACCTCCTTCGAGGATCTGCGCGGCAAGCGCATTGGCACCAACGGCTGGCCGGACAGCGGCAATACCTGGAGCCGCTCGCTGATCCGCGCCGCCGGGGTGAGCATCGATGAGATCGAGTGGGTCGTCGGCCCGATCGACGGCATCGTTGACGAGGCCATCGGCCATCGGGCGTCGAGCGAGGGCCTGCCGCCCAACGCCAGCGTCGCCCCAGAGGGGAAGACGCTGGCCGGCATGCTCCAGGCCGGCGAGCTGGATGCCATGATGGTCCACTGGCCGCCGCAGATCTTCTATGAACAGGACAGCCCGGTCGTGCGCCTGCTGCCGGACTTTCAGCAGGCTGAGGAAGAGTACGCCCGGAAGATGGGCTTCTGCCCGACGCATCACATCCTGGGCGTGCGCGCCAGCGTGCTGGAGAACGCCCCCTGGATCGCCGGCAGCCTGTTCCGGGCCTTCGAGGAGTCTCGCAAGCTGGCCGAGGAGCGCCGCTGGGTGCTGACCGACACCTCGCCCTGGCTTCTGGCCGACCTGGAGCGCACGGCCCAGATCCTGGGACGCAACTGGCAGGCCCACGGCGTGGCCGGCAACGAGGCGGTGATCGACACCTTCTGCGCCGAGCTGCACGCTCAGGGCATCACCAGCAAGCGCATCGCCGGCCCGGACGTCTTCGCCCGCTTCGAGGAGCTGGTCTCCCGAGCCTGAGTCGCCCTCCTGATGCGTTGACAGCGCGCTCGGGCGCGCTGAGTGTCGAGGCCACGCGGTTACGCCCGGAACGAATCTCCCGGTCGGCGCCGATCGACCGCTCAACGACGCCCACACCACGAAGGGAGCCCGGCATGCCGTTTACGATCACCGTGCATTATGACAACAGCCCCGGGTTCCGCGCGCCGCACCTTTGGGTCTGGTACGAGGGCTCGGGCCGTGCCCAGGATCTCGCCCCGGCCGGGCAGGATGCGTTTGGCCCGGTCTACGAGGTCGCGGCCGGCCGCCCGAGCTTCCGGTTCAAGTTCAAGGACGGCCTCGGCATCGACGGCCCCTGGGAAGGCCAGAGGCTGGAGCGCACCTACCAGCCGCGCGAGCGGCGGGGCGACGATCTCACGCCCGGAGAGATCTGGTGCAGCGGGGACAAGCCCTTCGTTTACGAGGTCGAGCCACGCGCGCCGGAGATGGAGACGGCCGCGGAGTTCCTCGGGCAGCGTCCCTTCAAGCCGGGCGTCTACGTGCCGCGGTCAGGCGGCCTCTCCGGCCTCGGGGCCAACCTGCTGGCTGACGGGCGCGTGCAATTCGGCCTCTACCACCCCAACGCCGCGCGGGTCTATCTGATGGGCAGCTTCAACGACTGGCAGCGCCCCGGGCACGAGCATCCCGAACCGGAGAAGTTCATCGAGCTCAAGCGCTATCGCGGCTACTTCGGCGCGGCCAACACCTGGCTGGCCGTGACCGACCGGGCGAGCTTGGGCGACGAGTACAAGTTCGTCGTGCTGGGCGGGGTGCCAGCCGACGCCAAGGGCAGATTCCAGCGCTACACCACCGACCCCTACGCGCGCCGGCTCGGTCCGCACTTCGGCTTCAACAACGCCGTCGTCCTCGATCCCACCACTTACTCCTGGCACGACGACGCCTGGGTCACGCCGACCCCCGACCAGTTGATCGTCTACGAGCTGAGCGTCCACGGCTTCACCGAAGGCGATCCGGACATCGACCCCGGCAACCACGGCAAGTTCAAGGGCATCACTGAACGTATCCAGGAGGGCTACTTCGACCAGTTGGGCGTCAACACGCTGGCGCTGATGCCGCTGGCTGAGGTCCCCAGCCCACAGGCGCCGGACAGCCTCGGCTATGACCCGTCGCTGTTCTTCACAACCGAGCGCGATTTCGGCGACCCGGACGACCTGCGCGAGCTGGTCGACACAGCCCATCAGCGCGGCCTGGTGGTGGTGTTCGATCAGGTCTTCAACCACACCTCGAGCAGCTTCAACCCGCTCTGGCAGCTGATCTTGGAGCACCCCGACGAGGCGAGCACCGGTGATGGCGGCCTCTACTTCAGCGGCACGACGCCCTGGGGCAATCGCGTCGCGACCGAGAAAGAGGACGTCCAGAACATGCTGATCGACGCCTGCCGGCTGATGCTGGTCGAGTACCACGTCGACGGCTTCCGGTTCGACGCGACCCACAGCTCGTACATGGACCACGGCTTCCTGACACGCCTGGCGGCGGAGCTGAAGGCAGACAAGCCAAACGTGCTGCTGATCGCCGAGAACCTGCCCAACGAGCCCGACCTCAACCTGCGGGGCTTCGACGGCTTCGCGCAGTGGTGCGACCCCTTCCACGACAAGCTCAAGGCGCTGCTTCGCGAGGGTGACTTCGGGAGTCAGGCGAACACGCCCGAGGGGCTGGGCGACATCTTCTACTTCAGCAAGGGGAGCTTCGCCAGCCACACGAACAACGTCGTCAACTACTGCTACAGCCATGACGAGAACAGCGTCGCCGCCGAGATCGCGCATGTCCCCTGGCTGAACAACCCGGCCGCGAAGGAGCGCAAGGGCCGCCTCGGCCTGTTCGCCACGCTGGCTGCGCTGGGCCAGCCGATGCTCTACATGGGCCAGGAGTTCAACAACGAGCAGGTGCGCAACATCGTCACAGTCGAGTGGCCCGCCGACCTGGAAGCGTTCGGCTTCTTCCAGTGGGCGCGCCGGCTGATCGCGCTGCGCCGGCGCTACCCGGGCCTGCGGCTGTTCGGCTACGACCCGACCGGGGCGGGCCAGTTCACCTGGCTGCTCGGTCCCTGGCTGGCGTGGAACCGTGGCGGCAGGCGGCGCGTCGTCGGCTGGCGCGCGCGGCCAAACGAGCAGCCCCACGACACGCTCGTCGTCATGCTGAACTTCGAGCCCTACCCGGTCGAGGTCGATGTCGACTTCGGCATCCCCGGCGTCTGGGTGAAGCTCGCCGACATCGACCGGGTGAACGACATCCCGCCGCACGGCAGCAACTCCGCGGGCGATCCCACCGCGATCCACACGCGCGACGGCAGCTTCGACGGGTTCGTGCTGCCCGACTCCAGCGGCTTCATCTACAAGTGGGAAGCGCCGTAGCTCAGCCCGCGCCGCCGATCGTCACCGTCCGGCAGCCCGGCAGCTGCTCGACGCCGTCGAATCGCTCCTCGGTCCAGGCGAGCAGGCCGGGGATCAGCGGCGAGTCGTCGGCGACGATCGAGATGTGATCCTGGCCTTCGTAGGCGCGGTACTCCAGCCGTTGGCCGGCGGCGCAGCGCGCCTCGACGTAGCCGGCCTGCGCGTCCGCCAGCACCAGCGTGTCATCCTGGCCTTGAGCGATCAGCAGCGGCGCCACAATCGGGCCGGTCGGGACGTTCTCGGCCAGTCGCCGGCCCAGTTCGCCCTCAAGCGGACTGGTGGAGAGGATCGGGCGCTCGAGCGGCAGCGTGACGACGATCGAGAGCAGCGCGGCCGGCTCGGCCAGGCAGCGGCCCGCCAGCCCGCGCACGATCTCCCGCGCCGTGGGCCGGATGTAGTCGTCGAAGCGGATCTCGGGATAGTACCGGCTGTAGGCGCGCGCGATGTAGGCCATCAGGATGCGGGTCACCGGCGACTCCCGAAAATGCTCGGCCAGCCCGGGGAGGTCCGCGGCCGGCGCGACCGCCGCGATCCCGGCGATGTCGAGCTCCGGCGCGTACTCCGGGGCCAGGATGCCGGTCCACAGCGCGGCGTGCCCGCCCTGGGAGTGTCCCCAGACGACCGCCTCCTCCGCCATGTCCAGGCCGTCGAGCTGCCGGGCGGCGCGCAGGGAGTCGAGTACCGAGCGGGCCTGCCCCTCGCCGATCAGGTAGGGGTGCGGGCCGCTGGTTCCCAGGCCGATGTAGTCGGTGGCCACCAGGATCCAGCCGCTGGCGATGACCTGCTCCAGACCGGGCAGCCCGCCGGCCATGAACGGGTCGTTCAGCAGTGACGGCGCGCAGGGCCGCTCGACACCGGTCGTGCCGTGCGCCCAGGCGATGACCGGGCGCGGCCCGTCCGGCGGCTCGTTCGGGGCCACGATGATGGCGCTGGCCACGCCGGGGGCATCGTCGTCGCGGAGGGTGCTGTAGAGAATGCGCCAGCCGCGAGCGCCGGGCGGGAGCGCGCGGGTGAAGGGCTCCGCGCGCAGCAGCGTGCCGGGTTCCGACGCGCTCATCTCCGGCGGATCATAGAAGCTATCTACTTCGGGGGCTTCGGCACGCAGCCAGGTGCTGAGGGCAACCAGCAGCAGCGCCGCCGAAAATGCCGCGCCGGCCCGCAGGAGACGCCAGCGACGCGACGGGCGCGCCCCGTCCGGATTGCCGGCCGATGGAGCTTCGGCGGACCCCGAGCGACGCGCGAACGCCGCCACGATCTGGCCAATGCCGAACAAGAGCATGCGCGGCCCGACGAGCAGCGCGACGACGACCACCGTCACATCTGGCCAGCCCAGCGCCAGCCCGCCGAAGATCGCGCTGGCCAGCCCGCTGAGCACCGAGATCGGACGCTCGTCCCTCGATCCGCGCAGCCCGGTGACGAGCCGGACGAGCCCGCCGACCAGCATGGTCGCCCCGGCGAATATCGCCACTCCACCGATCGTCAGCCCCGGCCAGGCCGCGATCCCCAGGCCGGCCACGATCCAGATCACTCCGGCCAGCAGCGCCAGCCGCGGATGACGCCGCCCGTGCGCGCCGGCCAGCTCGCTGATGCCGGTGATGACGAAGCTCGCGGCGATGATCGCCACCAGCACGGCCAGTGAGTCGAACGGTCGGGCGATCAGGGCCAGCCCCAGCCAGACGGCCAGCGCCCCCAGCAGCGCCGCCACCCACCAGGGCAAGCGCCCCAGGAGATCCGAAAAGCTGACCATGCCCCGTCTCCTCATCGCCGCGACCAGGCGGCCACACTCCCCCAGGGGCGCCCAGGATCATCAATGTAGCGTGCTGAGGGGCCGTGAACGGCTGCAGTTATCCCCGCGCCAGCCAGGCCTCGATGTCCGGCTTGTGGTCCACGTGGTAGTGGCTGTAGGTGCCGCGGATGACGGCCGGGCCGAGCCCTTCGTCGGTCCAGTACAGCCAGGCGAAGCGGCCGGACTGGAACAGAGCCTCATCGCTCAGCTCCTGAATGGCCCGCTCGACCCGGTCGAAGGCCTCGTTGGATTCCCGCAGCACCTGATCGAGCGGCTTGTCGCGGTTGGTCTGGTAGAACCACTCGTTGATCGCGTCGACGTTGCCCTCTTCGAGGTCGCCTCCTTCGAAGTGGTCGGGCCAGGGAGCCTGCGGTTCCTGATCGCGCAGCCCGGCCTCCAGGCGTGCCGCCGTCATCAACCGCCAGCCGGTCAGGTGGGCGATCAGATCCTTGAAGGTCCAGGGACCGAACGCGCCCGACTCGACGGCCCGCTCCTCGCCGACCTGCTCGACCAGCTCGTCGAGCTCCTGGCGCAGCCCGCGCACGGTCTCCAGCAATGCTTCGCGACTGTTGAGCTCTGGAAACACGCGTTCCCTCCCTGTTCCTGAATAGCTCACGCCCGATGGTTGGGGTCACCTCAGTGTAACGCCAGCCGGGCGGTGACTTCTCGCGCGGCCTGAGTCAAAATGCCTGTGAATCGCCAGCCTGGCTCGTCATCGCGCGCGGCCGCGAACGGTCCCGCCAGTGGAGGGAAAATGACCGTGACGCCCGACGACCACAAGACCATCGCCCGCCACTTACTCGAAGAACTCTGGAGCAGTGACGACGTTGACCTGGCCGACGATCTCTTCACCGCCGATTTCCTGCACCACAACGCCCCCGGGGGCACGCCGCGCGGCCCAGAGGGGCAGAAGCAGTTCATCCCGGCCATCCGCGCGATGGCGCCCGGTCTGCGGATCACCGTCGACGACCTGATCGCCGAGGGCGATCGCGTTGCCGCGCGCTGGACCGGGACCTACCGGGGTACGGACGGCACGACAGTCTCCTATCCGGGCGTCGACATCATGCGCTTCGAGGGCGGCCGGATCGCCGAGCTGTGTTCGTTCGTCCCCTAGGCGCAGCCTCGCGGCCTCAGGCGCCGGCCAGCTGGGCGACGACCGGGGCGAAGCGCTCGGCGTTGGGCTCGAAGAGGGTGATGTAGGAGATACCCAGCCGCTCGCGGCGCGCCTGAAGCTGCTCGATGATCTCGTCGACACTACCGATGAACATGTAGGGCGAGGTCGCGATCTCTTCCCTGCTCAAGTCCCACTCGTCGAGGAGCTGCTCAATACGCCCCGCGCGGTCATCGGTGACCGAGATCTCGTAGACCAACGTGGTCAGCTCGATGGACTCCATGCGCTCGCCAGCGGCTTCCCGGACCCAGGCGATCTTCTGCTCCACGCCCGCTTCGGTGACGTCGCGCGCATCCAGCCCGCCCTCGCGCAGGGCGCGCGGCGTGATCCCGACGATGTCCGCCTCGCGGCCGGCCAGCGTCAGTAGTCTCCGCCCGGCGCCGCCGATGAAGAGCGGCGGACCCGGCTGGGTGAGCGGTTTCGGCAAGCCGTCGTAGCCGCTGATCGTGTAGTGCTGGCCGCTAAAGTCGAACGGCCCCTCGGCCCAGGCCCGCTTGATCACCTGGACGGCCTCTTCCAACCGCCCGACGCGCGTGCCCGGCGCGTCAAACGAGATACCGACCTGGTCATACTCGCTCTTCAGCCAGCCGGCGCCGATGCCGAACTCGAAGCGCCCGCCGGTCAGCCGGTCGAGCGTGGCCGCCTCCTTGGCGAGCAACGCGGGATGGCGGAAATCGTTGTCATAGACCTGGCTGCCGACGCGCAGCGTGCTCGTGGCCTCGGCGGCCAGCAGCAGCGCCGGGGCCGGGGCCAGCTGGTCGCTGAAGTGGTCGGGCATCAGCAGGGTCGAATAGCCCCACGCCTCCATCTTGCGCGCCAGCTCGACCCACTCATCCCGGGTAGACCGCTGCCAGACGACCACCCCGAACCGGAACGGCTTCAAGCCCATCAATCACCTCCCTGTGATTCGCGGCGAAGTCCTTCCACACCAACACCTCAACGGCCCGGGTGATTCCGGGGGTGCGTCCGGGTTGTCGCCATGGCATAATCGGCGGTCTTTGCGACCGAACAGGCCACGGTGATGGGTGGTGCCGCACGATGTTCAGCCTCCTGCGAAGCCGCGATTTCGGCCTGCTCTGGCTGGCCGGGCTGATCTCCTTCACCGGCACGGCCGCGCTGATCTTCGCCCTGCCGCTGCACATCTACCGGGAGACCGACTCGACCCTGGCAATCGCCGGCAGCCTGGTCGCCAACTACCTGCCGCGCGTCCTCTTCAGCTCGCTGGCTGGCGTGTTCGTCGACCGCTGGGACCGCCAGCGCACGATGGTCGTGGTCGATGCGATACGCGCCGTGATCCTGCTCCCGATCCTGCTCGCGCCGAACAACCTGCTCCTGCTCTACGCGGCCATCGGCATCCAGGGCACGCTGGCCACGTTCTTTCTCCCGGCCGAGGGCGCGCTGCTGCCGAAACTGGTCGGCAAGGAGCACCTCGTCACCGCCAACGCGCTCAACTCGCTGAACAACAACATCGGCATGCTGATCGGCCCGGCCATGGGCACGCTGCTCTACGCCTACGTCGGGATCGGTGGCACGGTGCTGACCAACACCGCCACCTTCGCTGGCTCCGCGCTGCTGATCTCGCTGATCACCGCAGACGCGCGACCGGAGCGCGACGAGATGGAGGAACCGGACGGCTCGGCCATGCGCCAGGTGGTGGCCGAATGGATCGACGGGTTGGGCTTGGTGCGGAGTGACCGCGTGCTGATGGTGACGATGGGCTCGTCGGTCGCCAACTTCATCGCCGACGGCGTCTTCGTGACGCTCAGCCTGTCGCCACTGGTGCTGGATGTGCTGGGCGGGACGCCGGAGCAGGTTGGCTGGATGGGATCGGCCCAGGCGGTCGGAGGCCTGACCGCCGGGATGATCGTCGTCAGGCTCGGCCATCGCATGTCCAAGCGCCTGCTGCTGGGCGGAGGCTTGATCGGCATCGGGCTGTCTGACCTCGGAGCAGCCAACGCCCGGCTGGTGGCCTCGGCGGGAACCCCGGCCGTCGGCGTGGCGATGGGCTGTATGGCGGCAGCCGGCCTGCCGGCCATGATGGCGGGGACCGGGCGGCTGACGGTCATCCAGGATCAGACCGAAGACGCCTACCGCGGCCGGGTCTTCGGCACGCTGGGCTCGGCGGCCGGATTGTCGCTCGTCGTCGGCCTGATCCTGGGAGGCTTGCTCGGCGATGCCGTCGGCCTGGTCGCGATGCTGAGCATGGCCGCCATCCTGCGCATCGCTGGCGGCCTGTTCGTCTTCGCGTTCATGCCGCGCACCGCGGTGACCACCGGGCCGGCGCAAGCGGAGTCCAGCACCCCGCCTGATGCCGGGCCCGCCGTGACGACCGAGTTGCCTGGCCCCTAGAGATCCCGGAAGCGGTCCAGCGAGCTAACGACGATATCTAGGAACGAATCGCCGCCGCCATGGCCCGCGTCGTCGAGGATGTGCAGCTCGCTGCTGCTCCAGCCCTTGTGCAGCCGCCAGGCGGTCACCAGCGGGCTGCTGACGTCATAGATGCCATGAATCAGCGTGCCGGGGATGCCGTCGAGGATGCCCACGTTCCGAATCAGCTGCTCCTCGTCCAGAAACGCCGCGTGCCGCCAGTAGTGCGTCACCAGCCGGGCGAAGCGCAGCTGGAACTCCGGATCCGCGACCGCCAGGCGCGGACCGCTGCCGGGCGCGAGCGACATGTGCGCGTCTTCCCAGGTGCACCACGCCAGCGCGGCCTGCTTGCGCACCTCCGGGTCGGGGTCGAAGAGCAGTTCGGCATAGGCGTCGACCGGCGGGAGGTGGCGCAGCCGCTCCGGGATGAAGCCGGTGAAGCGCTCCCACTCGCGCGGAAAGATGCGCCCGCAGTCGAGCGTGATCCACTCGACCTCCCGCCGCGAGGTCGTCGTCACCAGCGCCAACACCAGCGACTTGACGCGCTCGGGATGCGTCTGAGCGTACGCCAGAGCCAGCGTCGTGCCCCAGGAGATGCCCAGGATCGTCGTCCACTGCTCGACGCCGAAGCGCTCGCGCAGCGCCTCGATGTCGGCGATCAGGTGGTGGGTGGTGTTGGTGCTCAGGTCGACGTCCGGCTCGCTGGCGAGCGGCGTGCTGCGCTCGGAGCCGCGCTGGTCGAAGAGCACGGTCATGTAGGCGTCGGGGTCGAAGAAGCGCCGCTGGCCGGGTGAGAAGCCGCTGCCTGGTCCGCCGTGCAGGTAGAGCGCCGGCCGGCCGTCGGGGTTGCCACAGCGCTCCCAGTAGATCCGGTGACCGTCGCCGACATCCAGCATGCCGCTCTCGAACGGCTCGATCTCCGGGTACTGCTCCGCCATGCTCGCGCTCCCTCGCTCCGGTTCCCGGTAACGGCCGGGGAAGTGTACACGCACTCCCGGCGAGAGCGGCGCGTCGTGTACAGTCCGTCTCTATCACATAAACCGGGCTGCCCGCCGAGGAGGTGCGCCAATGATTGATTTCCCCTTGCCTGGTTCGTCCCAGGCGGTCGTCGCCGTGCCGGCTCCGGGCGCGGGCCCGGGCTACTGGGCCGGGGCATCCTGCGCGGCGCTGGACAGCGACGGCAGCTACGTCGTCGCCTACCGGGTCCGCAACGGCCACGACGGCATCGACCAGACGGTCGTCGCCCGCTCTCCGGACGGTGAGAGCTTCACCACTGTCGCGGTGCTCGACCAGACCCGTTTCGGCGCGCAGTGGATGGAACGCCCGGCGCTGGTGCGCATCCCGCAGAGCGGCTGGCGGCTCTACATCTGCTGCGGCACGCCGGAGAGCAAGCACTGGTGGATCGACGTACTGGAGGCGGACGCCCCGGAGGGCTTCGCGGACGCCGAGGTAGGCCCGGCGTTCCCGGGTGACGAGCGCACGGCGGTGAAAGATCCGATCGTCAAGCTGATCGACGGCCGCTGGCACGCCTGGATCTGCTGCCACCCGCTCGACGTGCCCGGCGCGGAGGATCGCATGAGTTCGGCCTACGCCACCAGCGCCGACGGCCTGAGCTGGGAGTGGCGTGGCACGGTGCTCGCCGCGCGGCCGGGCACATGGGACGCGCGCGGGGCGCGGCTCACCAGCGTGCTGCCGGACGGCCGCGCCAGCTACGACGGGCGGGCGACCGCCGAGGAGAACTGGTTCGAGCGCACCGGCCTGGCTCGCGCCGTAGACGGCAAGTTCGAGCAGATCGACGACGGCCCGGTGATCGATGCGCGCTACCTCGACGTGTTGCCGCTACCGGAGGGCGGCTACCGCATCTACTACGAGGCGCGCCTGCCCGACGAGAGCCACGAACTGCGCACCGAGCTGATCCTGCCCGGCGACTGAGGGAGGAAACCATGAGCTACGACTTCTACATGCGGCCGGCTCTGAACGTCGAGACCTATGACCTGCGCACCGACACCGGCCCGGACAGCCCGCTCCACGGCGACGTCGACTTCTTCCTCACTCTCGCTCAACAGACCGGCGGGCCGGCGCTGGAACTCGGCCCGGGGACAGGGCGGGTGACCTGGCCGCTGGCCGAAGCCGGTATCGAAGTCAGGGGCCTGGAGCTCTCCCCGGCGATGATCGCGGCGGCCGAGCGCAAGGGCCCGGCCTATCCCAAGGATGTACGGGAGCGGGCGCGCTTCGTCCAGGGCGACATGGCGGATTTCGACCTCGGCATGGAGTTCGGGCTAGTCTTCGCGGCAGCGCGCGTCTTCCAGGCCCTGTTGAGGCCGGAGGACCAGCGCCGCTGCCTGGCCTGCGCTCGCCGCCACCTGCGCTCGGACGGCCTGCTGGCGCTCGATCTCTTCGACCCCAGGCTGGAGTGGCTGGCCGTCAATCACGCCGCCCCGCACGAGCGGCCTGATGTACGTCACCCGGAGACGGGCAACCTGGTGCGCACCCGGATCACCCGCCGGCAAGTCGATCCCTTCACCCAGACGTTCAACGAGACATGGAACTTCCAGGAGCTGGACGGCGCCGGCGCGGTGCTGCGCGAGGAGCGGGAGACACTCGTCCTGCGCTGGACCTACCGCCAGGAGATGCGCTACCTGTTGGAACTCTCCGGCTTCGAGATCGCCGCCGAATACGGCGACTTCCACGGCGGCCCACCCCGCTACGCCGCCGAGCAGGTCTGGGTCGCCCGCCCGGCGGCGTAATGCTTCAGGGAACGCTGCGGCGACCGGTTCAGGCGGCGAAGCGGTGCACGCGCTCCGGCGTGATGCGGACGATCAGCCGGCGGGAGCCCGGCGGGTCCTGCGGCGGGTCGATGCCGAGGTAGCGGTGAGTGAGCCGGTAGGACAGCGCCCGCTCGGGGTCCTCGATCAACTCCGCCGTCCCGCGGATGTCGACCGTGCGGTAGGGGTTCTCCAGGTCAAGGACCGAGAGGCTGACGCGCGGGTCGCGGGCCAGGTTGCGCGCCTTCTTGCGCCGGTCGGTGATGGTGATCAGCAGGTGATCGCCCTCGCGCTCGAACCAGACCACCGAGGTGTGCGGGCTGCCGTCCTCATTGAGCGTCGCCAGCGTGGCAAAGTTCTTCCCGTCGAGGATCTCCCTTGTGAAGTCGTCGAATTTCGCGGCCATCGTTGCGTGCCTTTCACGTCATCATTGACGGTTCATCGCCCCTCTGAACGTAAGTGGGATCGGGAATCATCCAATCCGGTCATGGACAGCGATCGCCATCCGGGCCGTTCCGGGCTACAGTACGGCGAACCCGAGTGACGCGGATCCGCCGAGCAGCCGCCGACGCGAGGCACGCGGATGGACGTTTATCTGGAAACCGAGCGCCTGGTCCTCCGGCGCTTGACCCCGGATGACCTCGACAACCTGGTCGCGCTCGACAGCGACCCGGAGGTCATGCGCTGGGTCACCGGCGCCCCGACGCCGCGCGCGGTGATCGAGCTCGACTTCCTACCGGCCTGGCTGGCCTACTACGAGCGGGGCGACCGCTACGGTTTCTGGGCGGCCATCGTGAGAGCGACCGGCGAGTTCCTGGGCTGGTTCCACTTCCGCCCGCCGCTCGGCTCAGACGATCCCGACGTCGCCGAGCTGGGCTACCGGCTGAAGCGCAGCGCCTGGGGCCAGGGCTACGCCACCGAAGGCTCGCGGGCGCTCATCCGCAAGGGTTTCGAGGAGTTGGGCGTGCGCCGCGTCGTCGCGCTGACCGCCGAGGAGCACGCGGCCTCGCGCCGGGTGATGGAGAAGGCCGGGCTAACGCTGGCGCGCACTTTTCCCTGCGACCTGCCCGGCTGGGAGGGCACCAACGACGTCGAATACGCGCTCGACCGCGCGGATTGGGAACGGCGTCGAGCGATGGAGAGCGGCCTGGCCGCCGATTCAGGAGAGGGAGCGCAGTGATCAACCGGATCGACCATATCGAGATCATCGTCCGCGACGCCGAGGAATACATCGCCTTCCTGCAGACGCTTGGCTTCGAGGTCGTCACCCGCACGTCGCACCACGGCGGCTCGGCCGAACTGAAGCTGCCCGGCGAGAACCAGCCGATCTTCGAGATCCACCAGGTCGAAGGCGAGGAGAATCCCGGCATCAACCACATCGCCTTCGCCGTCGACGACGCCAACGCCGCATACGAGGCTCTGCAGGCCGCTGGCGTGACCAGCGCCAACCCGCCAAACTATGTCAAGTCCACCGGCCGCCTGACCGTCAACCTGCGCGACCCCGACGGCTTCCGCTTCCAGCTCGTCGACGCCGACCGCAAGGCGCCGGCCTAGTCGCAGTCCGCCGGCCGGGAGCACCGGGCCGCTCCCGGCCGGCGGACTAATCTCCTCTGTGCCGCGCGCTTCCGGACGATTAGCGTAGGTTCGGAGGTGCGCCTACCCGATGCTTCAGCGTTTCCGCCAGGAAAGCCGCCTGGCCCAGATCGTCATCCTGCTCTTCGTCGTGACCCAGGTCCTCGTCCCGGCATACCTGCTGCTGGGGCCGCGGCCGGCGCACTTCGGCTGGCAGATGTACTCCGGCGTCCGCACGCTATCCGAGTTCACAACCATCGACGCGAGCGGTCAGGCACGGGAGATCGAGCCGAACGACTACCTGGGCAACCCGCGCCTGGAGATCGATCTCACCACCGCCCTGCCAGCGCATATCTGCGCGACGCAGCCCGCAGTCGTCGCCGTCCAGGCGCGCAACCCGATCACCGACGAGGTAGTGGCGACGCCATGCAGCCGCTAGAGGCAACCGCGATGATCCGGCGGTTGGTTGGCCTGGCGCTCGCGATCCAGGCGCTCGACACGACGCTGGCGCTGCGCCGCATCCTCGCGCCGGACGTG
Organism: Thermomicrobiales bacterium; assembly: GCA_035304105.1. Taxonomy (GTDB): domain Bacteria; phylum Chloroflexota; class Chloroflexia; order Thermomicrobiales; family CFX8; genus JAUIIK01. The sequence goes on from DATGQR010000169.1 coordinate 14,750, forward strand.
TTGCGCACACCATTCTTCGACGGCATGCCGCTCATGCCGTCGTCACTCCTGCTGCCGTTCGCCTTCGCCTGGGTGGCCGCCGCGGCGGCGCTGGCACTGGGCTATCGCACCCGGCTGGCCAGCGTCGTGCTCGTGACCGTCGTCGGCTATGCCCTGCTCCTCGACCAGCAGAGCTACGCCAACCACATCTATCTCCAGATCCTCATCGTGCTCATCCTGTTGCTGCCCGCCGACCTGGCGGTGCGGGCTCTGCGCTGGCAGATGACGGTGGTCTACCTGTTCGGCGCGATCTCGAAGATCAACGTGGTGTTCATCAGCGGCGCCCTGCTAGCCGCGAACCTCCGGCACGGCTGGCTCCTGCCGTTCCCCGATAGCCTGGCGCGCCCGGCAGTCCTGATGCCCGTGGCCGCGGGCGCGATTCTGGCGGACGCATTTCTGGCCTACGGGTTCTGGAAGCCACGCTACCGGGCGGCCGCCGCCGTGTTCGGTTTGCTGTTCCACACGGCCATCATCCTGACCTTCCCGGCAAGCTCGCTGATCGGGCTGGTCGTCTTCGCGCTGACGATGTGGGCGCTCTACTATGCCTTCCTCGACCCGGTGGAGGTCTGGAAGCGCGCGGCAACGCGCCTGGCCGTCTCCATCAGGCAGCGGCTCGGCCGGGGCACGCCCCCGCCAGCCACAGCGCTGGATTCCGGCCAGTACCCCTAGCGCGAACCCACAGCCTTCAAATCGTGCGGCTAGCCGTAGCGCGCAACATGTAGACCGAGATGGCCCAGAGCGCGAGCCCTGCCCAAAGCCCGACGACAGCCCGAGACGTCTCGTCGTCACCGAAGAGGAGCGCCCCGGTTCCCAGCGCGGCAACCGCGCACAGCGCCGCGCCGGCCCAGATGTACTCCGGCTGGTCGAAGACACCGGCCAGTAGCAGGAAGGCCAGGCCGACGATCAGACAGACGGCGCCGGGAAGCAGCCCGGCATTGCCGGTCGGCGACAGCGCCAGCACCGCCAGGCCGATCGCGATGCCCTGAGTGATGTCGACCAGGTTGAAGCGCCGCATCCAGTCGTCCGGCAGGTGCCGCGGGCGGCCGACCCGCGCTGAGGCGCCCTGCCAGGCCAGCGCGATGATGCCGGCAGTGATCGCCAGCGCGACGACCTGGACGCCGAGCCCGGCGGCATCACCGGGAATGCCTGATGCTCCCGCCGACGCCCAGATCAGCCCGAAGAGGCTCATGATCAGGGCGCCACGACGGATGAAGCCGCGATTGATCGTCTGTCGCGCCTTTATCTCGTCCATCGTTTGATGCTAACAAGGCTGGGGTAACAACCGCCTTTCCGCTGCTAGCCATGAGTGCCGCTTGAAAGCGAGGTCTTCAGATGCTCCCCACCCATGAGCGGGTCGCGACGCAGGCCGGCCACGAGGTTTACCGTCGTAACCCTGGTTTCGAGTTCACGCCGGTGATCCTGGGGAAGATCGCCTCGTTCCTGGTGCGCGCCCCGGACGGCGCGCTCTCCGGCTTCGCCTTCATGTATTCGCTGCTCGACACCATCGACACGGAGATCGATGAGGACGAGTTGCTCGCCGACGCCCTGGCGCTGATCACCGACGCCCTCGACGCTGGCGAGATCCACGCCTGGCGGGACCGCACCTTCGAGCGCCGCGCTGGCCGCTGGGTCGAGGTCGATGAGCCACGCTGGTGGATCAGCGTCATTGGGCCACGTGGGGCTTGAGCGACCGGCCTCGGTATACCGCAGACATCGCAGCACCGACGGCCTACGATGGACATGACGCGAGAGCGAGAGGAGCCGCTATGGAGTACTTCGCGCTGTTCTACGACGTGGTCGATGACTTCCTCGAGCGCCGGACGGACTTCCGGCCGGAACACCTCGGCCTGATCGACGAAGCCCACAAGCGCGGCGAGCTGATCATGGCCGGGGCGCTCAGCGAGCCGCTGGGCGCGCTGCTCATCTTCCGGGCGTCCGACCGCCCGGTCGCTGAGGAATTCGCGCGCAACGACCCCTACGTCACCAACGGTCTGGTGACGTCCTGGACGGTACGGCCCTGGGCGGTCGTCACCGGCGGCCAGGGGTAAGTATCGCCG
>DATGQR010000170.1:0-7481 GCA_035304105.1 Thermomicrobiales bacterium
ACGGCGACCACCTTCCACGGATTACGCACAGACAGAGCCGCGAGACGGCCGGTGAGACCACGTGGATTCACTGTCATAGGTCCCTTCCTTACTCGTCGTCGAGTAGGTTGGCGCCGCCACCACTGGCGGGCCCGAGGCGTCCGAGGACGTCGTTGAAGACCTCGAACATCGTGTCGAGTTGCCGCTCCATGCCCTCCTCTCCAGCACTCAGCGCGATGATTCCAATCCCCATGACGAACGCATGGAGGGTGACCGTCAACGTTCGCGCGTCGAACGCCGGGTCGATATCACCGTCGCGCTGGGCTTGCGCGACGAGGTCTGTCAGCATGTCGTAGAGCTGCTCGCGGGCGTCGGCAGCCAGCGGGCCATACTCTTCGCGATTCAGCAACCCGGCGACCATGATCTGCAGGTCGGCCATGACGAGTTCGCCGCCGCTCTGGACCCACAGGTGCCGGACGGCGGTAACCATCGCCCGCAGCCGCTCGATCGCCGGCTTGTCCGGCGCGACAACGCTCAACTTTTCCAGCGGGGCGGCGCTGGCGCAGTGCTCGAAGAAGGCGCGCACCAGCTCGTCCTTGCTGGGGTAGTAGCGATAGATCGCCCCGGCGCTCAGGCCGGCCTCGCGGGCGATGTCTTGCATCGTGACGCTGGGAAATCCATGTTGCAGGAATAGCCCGCGTGCGGCCTCGAGGATCTCCTCGCGGCGGGCATCGATATGTGCCTGGGTGACGCGGGCCATAACACTCCTCATCGAGTGTGATGCGTGAATCCGTATTCACTCAAGTGAATGAACGTTCATTCACTCATGCGTGACAGTCTAAGGCCAGGCTGCCTGACTGTCAACACCCGGCGACAAGGATTCCTCAGGCGCCCCCTCGCGCCATGTATCATCGGTTGTAGATCGCGGTTGAAATCTCATACCTTCTCTAACACCGCAAACCCCCGAAACGTGACGCCCTCGCGCCGCAAATCAGGCCGCTCGGCCCGGTTCGGCGCGCGAGTGAGACGTTCAGCATTCATCCGCAACCGGGGCAGGGGTTCGCCCGTTAACGAAGTGCAGTGATCGTTTCCGCCCAGCGCGGAACCAGCGTCTCAACTCCTGGAGGGGAAGCATCCGCTTGGATGACCGTTGGCTTGCGAGCCCGCTCGGCCGTTCGCGCCTGATCGCGGCGGGAATCATGGTGTTCTGCCTGATCGCCATGTTCTTGATCGTGCGCCTCGGTCCCGGCTCCGAGCTCGCCGGGATCCTCTAGCTCAAGCGCGTCACACGCCGCTCCTGGCGTGCTAGGCTCACGCCCATCGATCCAGTACGAGATGTCGGCGTGGGGGTGAGCGATGGCGCGCATCAACCGGGCGATCGAGCTGCTTGCGCGGGGCGAGGTCCTCTACTACACCAGTCCCGGCGAACTGACCTACGAGAACGGCCGCGCTCAGGCGGCCACCTGGGCCGATTTCCTGCTGGTCGATTTCGAGCACTACGCCTTCGACGTCGTCGGCCTGACTGCCTTCATGCGTGGGCTGGTCGATGGCGGCCCGCTGCCGGACGGCTTCCGCACGCCGACGGTGATCGCCACGCTGCCTGCCAACTGTCGCACGCGCGCCGAGGTCGAGGCCAACGCCTGGCAGATCCGCCAGGTCCTGAGCGCGGGCGTCCACGGCGTGCTACACACCCATGCCCGCAGCCCTGAGGCCGTCCGCGCCTTCGTCGAGCACTGCCGCTACCCGTTCCAGACCACCGGCGTCGGTGAGGGGCTGGAACGGGGTGAACGCGGCTCGGGCGGTCAGGCGCGCCCGGCCGAAATCTGGGGCGTTGAGGTCCACGGGTACTTGCGGATCGCCGATCCCTGGCCGCTGAACCCGGAGGGCGAGCTGCTGCTGGGCCTGAAGATGGAGGATCGCCAGGCGGTCGCCAACGCGCGCGCGATCGCCAGCGTGCCCGGCATCGCCTTCGCCGAGTGGGGCCCGGGCGACATGGGCATGGCCTACGGTTACCTCGATGCTCATGACCCGCCCTACCCACCGGAACTGGACGCCGCCCGCCGGACGATCAAGGCCGCCTGCGACGCGGCCGGCCTGGCTTTCCTGTGCTCCTGGAACGACCCCAACCGGACGACCGAGGAGAACATCCGCACGCTGCTCGCCGACGGTGTCCGCATCATCTCCGGCGCCAGCGAGGAGGCTGCCCGGATTGGCCGTGCCATCACCGGTCGGGAGATGCGGGCTTGACGGCCCGGATGTCCACGCCCTGCGTCCCGAACGCCGCCGCGCTGGAGGCCGAGGGGGCGTCAGAGAACGTGTCGTAGCGCCGCGCGCTGAATTGGAGGTCCGCGAAACCAGCCTCCCGGATGATGTTCGCCAGCGCTGCCTCCGGCAGCGCCCCGGCAATTCAGCCGGTCCAGAGGTCGATGTCGTTCCGGGCAGCCTCGGGGATCGGGCGGGTCACGACGATGTCGGCGATCTGAATGCGCCCGCCGGGCTTGAGCACCCGCATGACCTCAGCGAAGACTGTCTCTTTGTCCGGGCTCAGGTTGATGACGCCGTTCGAGATGACGACGTCGACCGACACGCTCTCGACCGGCAGATTCTCGATATAGCCCTGGCGCAGGTCCAGGTTGCCGAGCCCCAGCGCGGCGGCGCTAGCGCGCGCCTTCTCCAGCATGGCTGGCGTCATGTCGACGCCGATCACGCTGCCGGCAGGGCCGACCTGCCCGGCAGCCAGGATGCAGTCAAAGCCTGCGCCGCAACCGAGATCGAGGACGCGCTCGCCAGGCCGCAGATGGCCCTGCGCGAACGGATTGCCGACCCCGGCGAAGCTCTCGACGGCGCTCTCCGGGAGCGGATCGACCCATCCGGCGGGGTAGCCCAGCCGCTTCGCCAGGCCACGCCCGGTGTGGAAGTGGAAGCCTTGCGACGGATCAGTTGCCACCGCCGCGTACTCCGACCGGATCGCCGCGCGCAGCGCCGCCCGGTCGAGTGTCAGTTCGGATGCCATCGGTATGTTCCTTCCTGCCTGGCCGCTCACCCGGTCAGCCGGCGCGCGTGATCGTCACCGGAACCGGGTTGCGCAGGATGTCGAGCACCGGGGAGGTGTGCAGCACATGCTCCTCGAGCTCGTCCAGCACCTGCCGGTCGGCTGCGCTCTCGAGGCTGTAGCTCACCCGGATCTTGTCGAAACCCGGGCGCTGCCGGTCGCTGAGGCCGAGGAAGGCGTGCAGATCGAGATCGCCTTCCAGATCGAAGCTCAGGCTCTCGACATCGATGCCACGCGCGGCGGCGTTGTAGGCGAAGCCGACGGCCAGGCAGGATGCCAGCGCCGCCAGGACAGCCTCGACGGCGTTGGGGCCGGAGTCGCTACCCAGCAGCACGTCCGGCTCGTCGCCGGCCATGAGGTGGGTCCGCCGGTGCTGCTGTTCCGCGCCAGCGCCGTAGAACGAGATGATCTCGGTGACACAGCGGCCACCACCCTCCCAGCGGCTGCTGCCGCGGAACTGGAACTGCGCCAGGTGGGGATCGCTCTGGATCGCCTCGACCGTCCCGACCAGCCGGTCCAGATCGACGCCGTTGCGCATCGTCGCCATGCTCATGGTTGCCTCCTCAGGGTTCATGGCGGGTATCTGGACTCAGGTGTAACCGGCATGCGTCCCGGCAGCGTTCCGCCAGCGTCCCCGTTGCGAGGCGTGCTTGCTGAGCAGGTCCGGCGAGCCTCAGGGGCGGCGGTCAGCCCCGGCGCGTAGGCTGAGGACCTGCCGGGAGTTGAGGAAAGCCGCGTTCAGCTCGGGGTCGGTGAGCTGTTCGGCGAGCGCGTCGTAGAGCGCCAGCGCCCGGTCGCGCGCTGCCCGTGCTTCGGCAGGTTGAGTGGCGCGCTCGAGAGCATTGGCGAGCGTGCCAAGTGCGCGTACCCTGTCCAGCGGCCGACCGAGCGCCTCCCAACCGCTGGCGGCGTCCCGAAGCGGAGCCGTGGCTGCGGCCGGGCTGTCGCTGGCGAGCAGGCGCAGGCCATCCGATTCGGTGAGGGCGGCGCGGGTCTCTGGCGTCTGGAGCTGGCGTTCGGCGCCCGCCAGCCAGGCGTGGCAGATGAGCAGGCCGTCAAGGCGCTCGGGCTCTGGACGAGCCGCCAGCCAGTGGCAGGCGATCAGCGCCGCGGGGATCGCGTCGAAGACGATCTCCGCTGACGGTCCGAGCCAGCCGAGCAGCTCCGCGATGACGCGGGCCGCGTCGGCATCGCGGCCGAGGCTGGCGTAGGCGCGCGCCAGCTCGGCCAGATGGGGCGCGGTCGTCTGGAGTTCGGCGGCGGCGCGCGCCGTCGTAAGGTCGCGCTCCAGGGCCGCGCGGGCGAGCTTGGGTTGGCCGAGGTCGTTGTGCAGGGTCCCGAGGATCCTGCTGGCCCAGACGACGGCGAGATTCGAGGGGGCGGCGCTCCGCAGCCAGCCCAGCAGTTCCTGCCGGCAGCGCAGCGCCTCGGCCCACTGCCCGGTGAGCCACAGCAGCTGGACGAGGCCGCGGAGGGCGATGCCGGTGAAGAAGTCGGAGCGCACGCGCCGAGCCTCATCGAGTAGCGCGTCATAGTGCTCGCGGGCTTCGGCGAAGCGGCCCATGCTGAAGTACTGCTCCCCGAGGTTCAGCTCGGCGCGCATCGCGTCGTGCGGCAGGCCGGCCGCCCGGGCGCGCGCGGCGCTGGAGTGCATCAGCGCCAGACCGCGCTCGGCTGCGTGCAACGAGGTCAGCGCGATCCCGACGTTGAGCGCGGCGTGGATCGCGACATCCTCCGCGCCGAGCCGCTCGGCCAGTTCCAGGGCGCGCTCGCCCCAGGCGACGGCCGGCGCGAGTTCCGAGGCGAGCATGTGCATCTGCGAGAGCGCGCTGATCGTCCGCGCAAGTTCGACGCTCTCCGGCTCCTGTTCGAGGATCGCCAGCGCCCGGTGGTAATGCCGCAGCGAAGCTTCGCGGTCGCTGCGCTCCCAGTGCACGCGGCCGATCGCGCGCTCGGTGTCGCCGAGGCGCAGCTGGTTGTCGAGTGCCGCGTAGAGCCCGCGTGCCGCCTCGAACGCTTCCAGCGCGGCCGCGAGGTCGCCCAGCACCCAGCGGCACTGGCCCAGCCGGTCGAGCAGGCGCGCGCGGCCAGCCTGATCATCCGCCGGCCAGCGTTCGAGCGCGGCGTCGTAGTAGGCGGCGGCGTCTTCCAGCGCGGCGGACTGGCGCGCCCGGTCTGCGGCCAGGGCGTAGTAGACGCGCGCTCGATCATCTTCTCCCGCGCGGCTGAGATGGTAGGCCAGCGATCCGGCGTCATCGGTGCGCAGCTGTTGGAGCGCCTCGGCCAGCCGGCGGTGCCAGAAGCGGCGGCGCGGCGCGGACATGCCGGCATAGATCGCTTCCTGGATCAGGTGGTGGATGAACCTGAAGTCCCCGGGAAGCGCCTGTTGCTCGATGAAGCCGCGGGCAAGGATGTCATCCAGGGCGCGCAGCGCGGTTTCTTCCTGCCACCCGGCGGCGTGGGGGATGATGTCATACGCGAAGATGCGCCCCGCGACCGCGGCGATCTGGATGAATGTGCGGGACTCGGGCATCAGCCGCTCCAGCCGGGCGTCGACCAGCGCGCGCACCGACTCGGGCAGCGGCAGTCGGGCGTCGCCGGACGCCTCGATGGCCGCGCCAGTCCAACGGCCGTCGCGCACGGCGAGCTGGCCCGTCTCGATCAAGGCGCGCACGATCTCATGGAGAAAGAGGGGGTTGCCGGCCGTCTCCAGGAAGAGCTGCTCGGCCAGGGGCGCAACGGTCGCTTCCGGGAGCCCGGACAGGCGCACGACCAGCTCGTGGTGTGCGGCGCGGGAGAGCGGGCGTAGGTCGAGTGTCTGGATGCTCGCTGCACGGGCCAGTCGCCGGGTGAGGCGAGCGAGCGGGCGGTCCGGGTCCAGCTCCTCGGTGCGATAGGTGATTGCGAGCAGGACTGGCACGGCGCTCAGGCGAGGCGCGACGTAGGCCAGCCAGTCGAGCGTCGATTCGGCTGCCCAGTGCACGTCTTCGATCACCAGCAGCAGAGGTCGGCCGCGCCCCAGGGTCAGGAACGCCTGCCAGAGCGCCTCGAAGAGCTGCGGGCGTGGGTCAGCCGTCAGTTGCTCGGAGCCGTCGACGGGGGGCGCGGCCGCGCCGACCAGATCCGGCGCAAGCCGGGCCAGTGCCGCGCGGTGGGCGGGCGCCAGGGCGGAGTGGCGCAGCGCTGCCGCGTGGGCGCGTAGCGTCTCGAGAATGCCCTGGTAGGGCAGCGCCTGCTCGAACTCGTAGCAATAGCCGGTCAGCGCCTGCTCGTCGTCGCCGACGAAGTGGGCGGCACAAGCGCGCAGCAGCGTGCTCTTGCCAACGCCGGCAGCCCCGCTCACAGCGACCAACGCGCCATCGCCGGTGCTGGCCGCTTCCCAGAGGGCGCCCAGATTCTCCAGTTCGTGCTCGCGGCCGATCACCAATGGCAGCGTCGTGGGCTCGGGTGGCGCGGTGGCGCCCGCGCCATTGATCGCCGGCAGCGGTTCGCCGCGCGCGATCGCTTCCCGCAGCGCACGCGTCTCCTCCATCGGCCCGACGCCGTATTCGTCCTCCAGCAGATGCGCGAGGCGGTCGTAGGCGGCCAGCGCCGTCGCGCGGTCGCCGCACAGGTAGAGTAGCGCGATCAGGTTGCGGTGGTTGCGCTCCGAGAGCGGCTCCATATCGAGCGCGCGGCGAGCGAAGCTGGCGGCCGTCTCGTACTCGCCCAGCGCCCGGTGGTGGGTGGCGAGCCGGTGGAGGGCTTCGAGCTGCAGGCGGCGCAGACGCTCACGCTCGGCAGCGAGCCACTCGTCCTCCCAGGTTGCCAGCAGGTCGCCAGCATAGAGCTCGACGGCTCGGTACAGCGCCGCGGGCGTGCCTTTGGTCGCGTCCTGCTCGAACAGGTCGATATCGACCTGGCACGTCGCCGCCGGGTTCCACTGGAGTGTCGTATCGCTGACCAGCAGCCATTCGCCCCGCGCGCTGACCGCGCTCAAGGCGGCGCGCAGCTCGCTCAGGGCGCGCCGCTGTGCGGCCAGCGCGCGGGGCTCGGGGATGTCGGGCCAGAGGGTGAAGGCGATCCGCTCCCGGGCCAGTGGGCGCTGGCGGTGTAGCAGCAGGTAGGCGAGCAGACGCCGTGCGCGTGGCCGCAGGGCGAGTGGCGCGTCAGCGGCGTCACCCGTAACTCGCAGATCATCAAATAGCCGGACGTGTAGATCCATCCGGGACCGCGCCTTGTCGTTGCCACCCGTGCGCCGCGGAATGCGCCCCGCCCGCTTCGAATGCTCACCACGCTGCCATCGCGTGTACCGCCCCGGCGCTCGCGGCGGCGTCACGCCGGCCGGCGGAGTCTCAGTTCAGGGCGCCGTTGAGGTGCGCCCAGGTAGAGAGCTCGACGCGGTTGGTGGAGCCGGTCTTGGCGAGCATGTTGCCGACGTGGGTGCTGACCGTACGCGGGCTGATGTAGA
>DATGQR010000171.1:0-10537 GCA_035304105.1 Thermomicrobiales bacterium
ATCCTGAACGGCGAGAAGATGTGGATCTCGCTGGCCGACACTGCCGATCATATCCTGACTTTCGCCTCGCTGGACCGCTCGGCCGGCCACCGCGGCCTGACCGCCTTCATCATCGAGCAGGACTGGGAGGGCGTGACGTCCGGCCAAATCAAGGGCAAGCTGGGCGTGCGCGCCGGCAGCACCGGCTGGCTGGCGTTCGACAACGTGCGTATCCCGGCCGAGAACCGCGTGGGTGAAGAGGGCGAAGGCTTCAAGATCGCCATGAGCTGCATCGACCAGGGCCGCTTCACGGTCGGCGCTGGCGCAATCGGGCTGATCCAGGCGTGCCTCGATGCGAGCGTCAAGTATTGCCACGAGCGCGAGGCCTTTGGCCAGAAGATCGGCGAGTTCCAGCTGATCCAGCAGAAGATCGCCTATATGGTCGCCGGGCTGGAGGCATCGAAGGGGCTGATCCTCAAGGCCGCCCAACTCAAGAACCACGGCATTCGCAACACGCGCGAGACCTCGCTGGCCAAGTGGTTTGCCTGTGACGCGGCGCTGCAGGCCGCCGACGAGGCGATCCAGATCCACGGCTCTTACGGCTTCTCGAACGAGTACCCGGTCGAGCGCTACTGGCGCAACGCGCGCGGCGCGGTGATTTACGAGGGCACGCGCGAGCTGCACCAGCTCATTCAGGCTGGCTATGAACTGGGCTTCCGCACCGACCGCGAGCTGCGCTGCCCGCAGCCGCCGGCTCAGGGCTTCGAGGCCAAGGGCCAGCTCGAACAGCTGCGCATGTTCTAGGATCGTAGGTCCGGGGAGGCGGCGGGAGGTCGTCGCACCACGCCATTCAACGTTCGCCACGAGCCGAAAGGACGGATCATGGGACAGGCAGTCATTCTTGAAGGCGCGAGGACACCGTTTGGCCGTCTTGGCGGCGGATTGGCGAGCCTCTCGGCTGTGGAGCTGGGCACGATCGCCGCAAGGGAGGCGATGACGCGCTCGGGTCTGGAACCAGATGATATTGATCACCTCATCATCGGCCAGGTCCTGCAGGCAGGATCGGGGCAGATCCCGTCACGCCAGGTCGGCTTCAACATCGGCCTGGCCAGCACGGTGACGTCGGACACGATCAACCGCGTCTGCGGCAGCGGCATGCGCGCGGTAACGCTGGCCGATCTGTTCGTGCGCGCGGGCGAGTACCGCACGATCATCGCCGGTGGCATGGAGAGCATGAGCAACGCGCCGTACCTCTTGAAGAACGCGCGCTTCGGCTATCGCATGGGCAATGGCGAGCTGATCGACTCGATGGTCGACGACGGTCTGACCTGCGCGGTGGACCGGGTACACATGGGCATCCACGGCTCGAACGTAGCTGCCGAGAACGAGTGCAGCCGCGAGGTCCAGGACGAATACGCCTACCGCAGCCATATCAAGGCGCACGAGGCCTACGAAGCCGGACGGCTTCAGGAGGAGCTGGTCCCGGTGGAGGTGCCCGGCCGCCGGGGGCAGGTCACGGTCGTCGAGCGCGACGAGGCGATCCGCCCGGACACGACGGTCGAGGCGCTGAGCAAGCTGCGCCCGGTCTTTGACCCGGAAGGCAGCGTGACGGCCGGCAACGCCCCGGGCGTCAACGATGGCGCGGCGGCGATGGTCGTGACCAGCGAAGAATGGGCGCAGGAGCGCGGCATCAAGCCATTGGCGAAGATCGTTGCCCACGCGACCTCGGCCTGGGACGTGCCCTACCTGGCCTATACGCCGCACCTGGCGGCTGAGGCAGCGCTGCAGAAGGCGGGCCTGAAGATCTCGGACATGGACGTGATCGAGATCAATGAAGCCTTCGCGAGCGTGGCCGTGATCAGCTCCCGCCGGCTGGGCATTGACCCGGACGACATCAACCCGAACGGCGGCGCGATCGCGCTCGGACACCCGATTGGCGCGTCTGGAGCGCGACTGGTGCTGACACTGGCCTACGAGCTGCGCCGGCGCGGTGGCGGCTACGGACTGGCGGCGATCTGCTCTGGCGGCGCGCAGGGCGACGCGATCATCCTGCGGGTGGACTAGCCGGCCGGTCGAGACGAGTGCGGGCGAGGGGGCCATGGGAGTAACCGTCGAGCAGCGCGGGCACGTCGCCGTCGTGACGATGGAGCGGCGCGAGGCGCTCAACGCGTTCAACACGCAGCAGCTCCAGGATCTCCTGGAAGCAGTTGAGGCGGTCAGCGCCGATGACGAGACGCGCGTGGCGGTCCTGACCGGCGCTGGCGAGCGCTCGTTCGCGGCCGGCGCCGATATCAAAGAGATGAGCGAGAAATCGCCGGCCGAGGCGTTCCGCTTCGCGATGCTCGGGCACGCCGTGGGCGCGGCGATCGTGAACTCGCCGAAGCCGTGGATCGCGGCAGTTAACGGCTACGCCTTTGGTGGCGGTTGCGAGATGGCGCTGGCCTGCGACATCCGCATCGCCAGCGAGAACGCCGTCTTCGCCCAGCCGGAAGTTGGTCTGGGCATACCCCCCGGCTGGGGCGCGACCCAGCGGCTGCCGCGCATCGTCGGGCCGGGCATGGCCGCCGAGATGATTTTCACTGGACGCTGGGTGCGCGCCGACGAGGCGCTGCGAATCGGTCTGGTGAACGCCGTCTACCCACTTGACGAGCTTCAGGGCAAGGCGCTGGAACTGGCCGAAAGCATCGCCGGTAATTCTCCCAGCGCCGTCCGTGCCGCCAAGGATCTGCTGCTGATCTCGCAGACGGCCGACCCGGTAGTGGGCCTGGAGCACGAGGCGCAGGCCTTCGCCTTGCTCTTCGGCAGCGCCGACCAGCGCGAGGGGATGGCGGCGTTCATCGAGAAGCGCGAGGCCCAGTTCACGGGCGAGTAACGCAATTGAGGTAAGGGATGGGTGTAGGAGACGAGTGAAGATACTGTCGCTGCTGAAGCAGGTACCTGACCCCAACGCCGTGCGCTTCGACGCCGGCGGGCGGCTGGCGCCAAATACGGCCCGGGCCGTCAATGAGTACGACGAGTACGGCCTCGAAGCGGCGTTGAAGCTCAAAGAAGCACGTGGCGACAGTGTCCACATCACCGTGCTCTCAATCGGGCCGGCGACCGCCAAAGACGCCGTCTCCCGCGGGCTGGCGATGGGCGCGGACACCGGCATGCTGGTCACGACCGACGAGGTGCCCGGCTCGCTCCAGACCGCTCGAGCGATCGCCGCGATCGCCGAGCGTGAGTCATTCGACCTGATCTGGGCCGGCCAGGAGTCGAGCGATAGTGGCACTGGCAACGTCGGCCCGCAGCTCGCGGCGCTGCTCAACATCCCGTTCGTCAGCAACGTGGTCGGCTTCGAGCTGGATGATTCGAACGTCGCCACGATCACCCGCGAAATCGAGGATGGGCACGCTCAAGTGCGGGCGTCGCTGCCGCTGATCCTCTGCGCGCTCTCCGGGCTGGACGAGCCGCGCTACCCGTCGATGCGCGGCATCGTTGCGGCGCGGCGCAAGCCGGTCGAGGAGCTGGCGCTCAGCGACCTGGTGTCGGGCGACAGTGGCGTGCGGTGGAGCGAGCTGCGCGAGGAAGATCGCACCGTTCAGGGGACGATCATCGAAGCCGAGCCCGACGAGGCCGCCCGGCAACTGGTTGCGATGCTGCGCGAGCGGGATCTCTTGTAGTCGGATAGTGGAGACCGAGTTATGCCCTCAGTTTCGAATGTGCTGGCCGTCATCGAGACGAGCGCCGGGGTCCCGCGTGATGCGAGCTACGAGCTCCTGTCGGTGGCTCGCGATCTGAGCCCCGATACCGTCACCGCGCTCGTCCTCGGGCAGGACGTTGGCGCGGCGGCCGAGCGCGCCGCCAGCGCGGCCGATACAGTCCTGGTGGTCGACGACGCGCGCTTCGAGCGCTACGCCACCTCCGCCTACGCCGCCGCGATCGAGGCGGCCGTCGAGCAGTCCGGCGCCGACGTTGTACTGATCGCCGGCACGACGTCCGGGCGCGACCTGGGGCCCTATCTGGCAGCCAGGCGCGGCCACGAGTGCCTGACCGACTGCGTGAAGATCACGGTTGGTGATGACGGCTTCACCGGCGTGCGGCCGGTCTTCCAGGGCAAGATGGTCTCGGACGTCACCATTTCAGCCGAGCCGCCCGTTTACATCGTCGTGCGCAGCGGCGCGTACCCGCAGCCGGAGGGCAGCGGGCACGGTGAGATTCGCAACCTGGAGCTGGCTATCGATGATATCCCGATGCCGGTGGAGTTCGTGGGGCTGTCGCAGGCCAAGGGCGGGGCGGCGCACCTCGAGGACGCCGACATCGTCGTGGCTGGTGGTCGCGGCGTCGGCTCGGCCGAGAACTACCAGCTCGTTCTGGACCTGGCCGAGGTGCTAGGCGGCGCGGTCGGCGCGACGCGCGCGGTGACCGACCTGGGCTGGCGGCCGCATCACGAGCAGATCGGCCAGACGGGCGCGAACGTGCGCCCCAAGCTCTATATCGGCGTCGGCGTCAGCGGCGCGGTGCAGCACACCGTCGGGATGCAGAATGCCGAGACGATCGTGGCGATCAACCGCGACCCGGATTCGCCGCTGGTCCGCATGGCTGACATCGGCGTGATTGGCGACCTACACGAGATCGTCCCGCACCTCATCAACGAGATCAAGGCGGCTAAGGGAGCCTAGATGGAAGACGAACGCTTCGACGCGATCGTCGTCGGGGCCGGCCCGGCCGGTGTCTCGGCGGCGATCACCATGGCCGAAGCCGGGCTGGACGTCGTCGTGATCGAGCGCGGCCCGTTTGCCGGCGCGAAGAACCTGATGGGCGGCATCCTCTACCGCCAGCCGACCGAAGAGATCGTGCCCGGCTTCGTCGACGAGGCGCCGCTGGAGCGGCCGATCTTCGAGCAGCGCTATATGCTGCTGACCGAGGACTCCCACATCGCGCTGAGCTACCGCACGCAGGAGTTCGCCAAGCCGCCGTACAACTCGTTTTCGGTGCTACGCGCCGACTGGGACCAGTGGTTCGCCGGTAAGGCCGAGGAGGCCGGAGCGTTCCTTATCCCGGAGATGGTCGTGACCGACCTGCTCTGGGAGGACGGCAAGGTCGACGGCGTGACGACCGGAACCCCCGACGGCGACCTGCACGCCAACGTGGTGGTGCTCTGCGACGGCGCGAACTCGTTGCTGGCGCAGAAGGCCGGACTGCACAAGGAGTGGCAGCCGAATCAGCAGGCGCTCGTCGCCAAAGAGCTGATTCAGCTCGATGAGGAGACGGTCAATCAGCGCTTCAACCTCCACGACGGTATGGGCGTGGCGATGGAGATCTTCGGCGCGTCGACCTCCTACCTGCTGGGCTACGGCTTCATCTACACCAATAAGTCGTCGATCAGCATCGGCACCGGGGCGCTGTTGTCGGACCTCATCGAAACGGGCCTGAACGTCAACGACATGCTCAACCGCTTCAAGCGCCATCCATCGATCGCGCCATTGATCGAGGGCGGGGAGACGGTCGAGTACGCCGCCAAGCTCATCCCCGAGCGCGGCTGGCAGTCGATGCCGACGCTTTACGCCGACGGCGTGCTGGTGGCCGGTGACGCGGCTATGTTCTCGAACCCGGTGAACCGCGAGGGCTCGAACCTGGCGATGCTCTCTGGCAAGTACGCGGGCATGGCCGTCGCGCGGGCCAAGGAACGTGACGATTTCTCGGCCGCGACACTCTCGTACTATGTGGAGCTTCTGGAGGATTCGGTCGTCTTCAAGGATCTCCACAAGATCCGACACCTGACCGACTTTGCGCACAGCCGCCCGTACCTCTTCGATGAGATCCCCGAGGCGGTGTCGCAGGCGCTGTGCACCTACCTGACGGTCGACGGCATCCCGAAGAAGGACAAGCAGGACCAGATCATCGGCATCATGCGCCGCGAGCTGCCGCTGCGCCGAACGTTGCGGGACCTGCTTGCAGCGCGCAAGGCGCTGACCTGATCGGAGTCATCTGCTAGACCACTGTAGCGGAACGGGTACCCGCGGAGTGGGTGCTGTCTCCATCCGGCGTGGATAACCGTATCTGTTACCGGGTGGAGACACGCTCCACCCCGACGACAATGAGCGGGCGCAGTCCCAGTATGCGGTCAGGCAATTCGCAAACCTGAGAAATCCCTCGACGAGGCCGGGATGCCGGCCTTCACGCTGAATCTCCCCTAGCCAGCGCGGGGCAGACTGGAGCGGGCAGCCCCGTCGGGCGCGACTCTGGCTAGCCGTCGATATGGATGTCGGGCACGACCTCGCGCCACTCGCTGTCGAGGCCGTCTTCGGTGACGCCGTAGAAGACGCGCAAATCGTCGCCGTTGCGATAGACCAGGTTGTAGCGCTCGCTGGCCCCCCGCGGCTTATAGGCCTTCCAGAAGCCACGCCCATCGCGCCAGGTGACGTCCTCCTCGCGGACCGGATGCTGCTCCTTCTGGATGATGGCGTAGCGCCAGAGCGCCCGGGCCGAATCGCGAGTGACGTTGTGGACCACCTTGAGGTTCCGCAGGTCGCGCATCGTGTGGTAGACCACGCCGTCGCGCTCGGTCGACTCGACGATCTCGACGCCGGTCCGTGGCAACGGCACCTCCTCCGGCTCGGGCTGCTCTTCCGATGCCTCGGCCAGGTCCTCTGTCACGCTTTCCTCAGGCGGCGGCTCGACTTCTTGAGACGAGCGCCGGCGGCGGCCCCGTCGGCGGGGTTCCGGCCGCTCCGGCTCTTCTTGCGCTTCAGCGCCTTCGTTTGGCAACAGCGGCAGAACGCTGTTCTCCGCCTGCAGGCCGGCCCGCACCAGTTCGACGATCTCGTCGCGCATCGCCAGGGTGGTTTCGCCCTCTTGTCGGACGTAGATGTTCCCCGGCGCAACGGCGTACGGCTTCTCCAGCCCGGTGGGCACGGTCACGATGACGACCTGCTTGCCCTCGGTCGTGCCGATGTCGGTCGTGATTGAGAGGGGCGGCGTGATGTGCCGGGCGACGTCTTCGCGAATCTCCTGGCTAATTTTGGCGGCGTCCTTGACCCCGCGCACCTCCTCCTTCGGGTCGCCCGACAGCCCGATGAAGATGGTGCCGCCGTTCTCGTTGGCGAGCGCGACGACATCGCGAAGGATCGGGCTGAGGC
The DNA here is from genome assembly GCA_035304105.1 of Thermomicrobiales bacterium. Taxonomy (GTDB): domain Bacteria; phylum Chloroflexota; class Chloroflexia; order Thermomicrobiales; family CFX8; genus JAUIIK01. Next base: position 7,101 of record DATGQR010000171.1, read on the forward strand.
GGCCGCGGCGTTTGGGCGGCTCCGCGTGGAAGGACTGGACGAAGGTGTTGCCTTCCGAGCGCGCGGTGCGGATGAAGTCATATGGGTCACGCGACGGCCGGTATGGCCGGACGCGGTTGAACTGCTCGGATTCGAACAGTTCCTTGAGCGCCTCGAAGGTTGGCTCGGGCAGCTGCACTTCGGTCATGCGGTCGCCGACACCGAGGTCTTTTTCCCTGGCCGGGTTGCGATTGAGCCGGTGGGCATCCGATCCCTGGATGATGTGCATGCGGCGCGGGTAGTCGGGCTTGCTGCCGTTGAAGAAGCGCTTGGTCGCGCGGCGACTGGTACTTTCCAGATCGGTGGCTTCGAGCGCGTGGATATATGGGCTCTGGGTGAAGGCGATCTTGGTCTGGCCGCCGAAGGGCATGTTCTGCATGGCCACGCCGTGTGTCGAGTTGACGTGGGCGGGGATGACGATTGCCCCGGCTTCGTAGAGGATCTCGTAGGCGTTGAGCACGTCGGTCGTCGCGCCGACGACGCCGGTGCCGGCCTCGATCTGGTCCTCGGGGATGTTGAGGTCGAGCAGTGTGTGCTCCAGCTTCCGGATCGATGTGTCGGGCGGGAAGATGCCCAGGATGTGGAAGCCGAAGGTGGCTGTGAACTCGACGCCTGGTAGGACCAGGATCTTCTTGAGCAGCCGGCGATACTCCTCGAGCTGCGCCAGCTCGTCGGCAGTGATCCGGCCGAGCGATTCGAGCAGCGTCAAATTTTCAAGGCCGCGCCGCAGCGAGGCGTAACCCTCGACCGTGTTGTGGTCGGTGATGGCGATAATGTCGGCATTGCGGGTCTCGGCACGGCGCAAAATATCGAGGAGTGTCACGCCGGGTTCCTGATAATCGGCGGAAGCCGGCGTGTGAATGTGTAAATCAATGCGATACCAGTTCAGGTCTCTGGACTCCCGTCCTCGCCGATCACGGGACCGAGACTGGCGGTTTCTAGACAATGCGAACGGTTCCCGTCGTCGAAAAATACGTTGTGTTCGGGCACGCCAGTAGCGCTAGCGTGCTGCTATAGATTGTATCAACGACGCCCTTCGGGGCTGGTTTTCAAGCGGCGCTGGGGCGGCATGGCCGCATGCTACACTAGGCAACCCCAGCGACTGTACGCCACCATTCGAGCCGGCGGGGTCGCGTCACGCTCGACGGGAACAGGACTGGAACCTGAATGACCTGGAATTTGACGCTCGACATCTTGCTGGTCGTCCTGATCCTGCTGTTCGCGCCGATCGGTTACATGCGCGGCCCGGTCAAGGAGCTGCTGGTCACGCTCGGCGTGACCTTCGGCGCGCTCTCGGTCGAGTTCTGGGCGCGTCCTTGGGGCCGCGATCTCGATCACTACTTCGACATCGGTGACGACCCCGGAGCGTTCGTCGTCGCGATGTCCTTCCTGATGGGCAGCACCTTCATCGGCGGCTATGGGCTGGGCTTGCTGCTGGCGCCGTGGACCTACTCGGTGCGCGGGCGGCTCGCCGGAGCGGTGGTCTCGATGCTCAACGGCATGCTGCTGGTTTCGTTTAGCCTGCAGTATGTCCGGCTGTTCCTGCTCAGCGACGCCAATGAGGAGGCGCTCGAGGAGTCCTACTCGGTCAGTTTCCTGCTCGATCAGATCGGCTGGGTGATGCTCGGCGCGCTGATCCTGGTGCCGATCGCGATCGTCTATGGCCTTGTAACGCGGCGCCGTGCCTACGATCTTCAAATCTGGGACGACTACGAGGACGAGGACTATTATGACGACGAGTACGACGCCACCTACGACTATCTGGAGGATGAGCACTATGCTTCGCCTCGGCCGGTATACGGACAGTCCACACCGGCGCACATGGCCGAGACGCGCGTCCTCCCGCCGCGCGTGCCGGCGCAGTCACAGTCGGAACCCGGCAGCTACAAGGCAGAGCCTGAGCCGATCCCGCTTCGGTCGACCGATGCGACGCGCCCGGTGACGATCGCCGATCTCGAAGAGGTGCGCGAGCGACCCCCGCAGACGTCGGAAGTTATCACCGAGGAGCCGGGCGAGTGGTTCGCGATCGGCGACACCGATCCGTCGATGGAGCGGCTGGATACGGCGTCATTCGAGGCGGTCGAGACCGACGAGGACGAGGCGCGGTCCACAGCGAATGATGACGACGCGCTGCCCGAGGGCTACACGCGCTGTGAAGCCTGTCACGCTGTGCTACCGCCGAACGTCGGCATCTGCCCGGTCTGCGGGCACGTTCACTAGCCGGGGTTCTCTACCCGGAACCCACAACTCAAGCAGCGAATCGATGGGGGTGCTAGTCGTCGCCCGCGGTGATGATCTGGCCGCCGCGGACGCGAATGGCGTCTGCCTCGAAGGCCAGCGTCACGCGGCGCCCTTCTTCGACCGTCAGGATTTCCCTGGCTCCACCGGGCGTGCGATTGCTCTGCGGCAGCACGAGTAGGTCGGCGGACAGGCCATCGGGGATCTTCCCGCTCGCGATCAGGGCATGGAAGCGGCCGTCGTCGGGCGACCCGCCGATGGCCAGGGCCACGCGCGTGGAGCTCGTCGAGATGGTGGCGTGGGAGCCGGATTGGGTGGGCACGAGTTCGAGCGTCAGTGAGGCGAGTGACAGCCGCGCCTGTGTTTCGAGGTAGCGGATCTCGATGCCCGCCTCGCGGCAGTGGCGCTCGATCGCGAGCCAGCGCTCGGAGTCTCCAGGAGCGCCGAGGACGATGAGCTGCCGTGGTGTGGCGCGCTGGAGCGTTTCCCACAAGCCATTGGCGGCCCGCTCGCTGGCGCCGGATACCACCACGCCGGGTCCGCGCTCCCAGGGGCGCGCCAGCACGCCCAGCGCCGCGCGCGCTTCGGTGGGGCTCGTGGCATTGGCAAAATGGATGACGTGCTCTCCGTCGATCAGGGTGGCGCTCAGCGTGTCTCCGGTGACGGCGACGCGCAGTTCAGCGCTGCCCCCGCGGCTCGCGCTCGTCCAAATGATCGTCAGGGCCAGGGCGAGCGCGACCGCGATGCCGGCGGTCCAGTGCCGCCGTCTGGGCCAGAGGGCATTACGGGGTGCTGATCTGTTGGAGGTAGACAAGGTCCACCATCGTCCCGTTGGCGACGACGTCGCCCCAGTCGAGCGGATCCGGCCCGCTAGAGATCGAGACGACGGAGTTCGGCGCGACGCTGCTGCAGTCGAAATCCGGGTTGAGGCTCTGAAGCAGCTCGCAACTGCGCGGGATGACGTTGCGGACGATCAGCCCAGCCTCGACCAGGGCATCGCGTGCCTCGAACACGTCGACGCCGTACAGATCGGGGATAACGACGACGTTTCCGAGGCTGATGAACACGGTCACGGTGCCGCCGACCTCGGCCTCGTCGACCGGCTCGGTGCGGATCGCGCTGCCTTCCGGGATCGTCTCGCTCGCTTCCCGCCCGACGAT